>NZ_JBHYIG010000003.1:63117-68074 GCF_042740015.1 Streptomyces sp. NPDC059037 | reverse complement strand
TGGAGTGGGGGGGCCCCCCCCCCGCGCCCCCCGCGGGGCGGGGCTACCCGCCCCACCACCTCCGTTTCCCCGCGGCCCGGGCCGCCCGCGGCATGCACGCCGACGCGGCGGGCAGCGGAACCTACCCATGGAACGGGCCCCTTGGGAAGAAGCCGCAGGTCGGCAGCGAGAAGATGGCGGCGATCGGCGGGGAGTGCGCCACCGTCACCTTCGACCGCGCGGGCCGCATCGTCACCGTCTGCGGCACCTTCACCGGCTTCCTGGTGAAGCTGCTCGATCCGGACTCGCTGGAGACGCTCGCCGAGTACAAGCTGCCGCAACGCCCCTCCACCGTCGAGGCGATCACCCGGCTCGACTTCTCGAAGATCTTCAAGGACACCTCGGGCGGCGCCTACTCGTACCTCGACGACGAGGACCGGCTCGTCCTCGCCGACTCGCGGCAGCACATCGTCCGGCTCGCGCACGAGCAGACGGCGGACGGCAGTTGGCGGTTCGTCGTCGACAAGGACTGGGATCTGACGGAGCACGTCCCGCACGACTGCGTTACCTGGTCAAATCTCTACCCGAGTGGCGAATGTGACCCGGTCACGTCCGTGATGCCCGACTGGGAGGGCCGGATCTGGTGGGTGACCCGGCAGGGCCGCGTCGGCACCGTCGATCCCGACTCCGGGGACATCCGCTCCATCCGCCTGGAGGGCGAGGAGATCCAGAACTCGTTCTCCGTCGCCGAAGACGGCGTGTCGATCGTCTCCGACCACGCGCTCTACAGCTTCCGGGCGGCCGCCGACGGCACCCCGAAGTCCGTCTGGCGCCAGACCTACGACCGGGGGACGGGCACCAAACCGGGCTCGGTGAACCAGGGTTCGGGCACCACCCCCGACCTCTTCGGCGCGGGCGACGACTACGTGGCGATCACCGACAACGCCGACGACCGCATGAACGTCCTCGTCTACCGCAGAGGCGCCGACGTCCCCGCCGGCAAGCGCCTCGTCTGCAAGGTCCCCGTCTTCGGCTCCGGCGCGTCCACCACCGACAACTCGCTGATCAGCTGGGGCAACAGCCTGGTCGTAGAGAACAACTACGGCTACGAGAACATCACTTCGCTGACCTTCGGGCGCAGCGTCGTCGGCGGAGTCAGCCGGATCGACGTACGCGAGGACGGCAGCGGCTGCGACACCGTGTGGGAGAGCGCTGTCCGCGCACCGTCGAACGTGCCCAAACTGTCCACAGCGGCCGGTCTGTTGTACTTCTACACGAAGGAGCCCAACAGCCTCGGCATCGACGCCTGGTACCTGACCGCGGTCGACTTCCGCACCGGCGAGACCAAGTGGAAGCGTCTCGCCGGCACGGGCATCGCCTACGACAACAACTGGGCGCCGGTCACCCTCGGCCCCGACGGCACGGCGTACGTCGGTGTCTTCAACGGGCTCGTGGCGGTGCGGGACACCGAGTGACCGGCGGCGCCCGGGCTCACGCTGTGGAGAACCGGGCTCACGCCGTGGAGAACACGCCGATGCCGTTCGGCACCGGGCGCTCCGCGCCACCGCTGGGGTTGTTCCGTACGGTGACGGAATCGGCGCCCGGGGCCCTGGCGACCAGGGTGCTCGACGAGACCAGCGTGGACGAGCCCCCGCCGTCCAGGCTGAATCCGTCGTCCGCGCCCAACTCGCGCAGGGCGTCGGCCACTTCGGCGATCGTCAGGCCCGAACGGAACTCGGGGGAGCCGTCGAGCGAGAGCAGCAGCAGACGCTTGCCGTCGTCGGCGATTCCGGCGGCGGTCCGCACCGCGGAGGTCACGGCGTCGATTCCGGGCAGTGGCGCGCCGCCGCGCAGCACCGGGTAGCCGCCGAGCGCGAAGCGGAACGGGGTGCGGGACTCGGCCGCCACCAGGCGGTGCCGGACGCTCACCGGGTCGCCGACCGACAGCTTGCGCAACTGCTGCGCGCCCGCCTCGCGGCCCACGAGGACCGTGCTGCCGCGGGCCACGGGCCCGCTGCCGGGCGTGTCGGCCGACTCCACGACACGCCCGTGGCGCACCGTCACCTCGTGGGTGTCCGTGCTGCAGGGCGCGCCCCGGTTCGTGTCGGTGCCACAGGTGGAGCGCACCCGCGATGTGCTGCCCCAGTCGCTGGTGAACACGCCGACGGAGCCCACGGGCAGGGCGTACTGGTTGAGCCCGCCGAGCGGCAGCCGGGTGTCGGCGGCGCGCACTTCGCCGTCCAGGCGGAGATCGTCCATGCGGGCCCGCCGGTCGAAGCCGACGCCGAGCACGGCCTCGGTCGTCACACCGGGTGGCATCGCAGGGCCGAAGCGCTGGCCATTGGGCACCGCACCCTTGAGGGCGCGGCCGCGGGCGACCGCCGGGCCGACGGGCGCGCCGGTGGCCTCGACGCCCGGATGCTGGGTCTCGCTGATGTTGAAGAAGTCGCCGTTGATCCCGCCGACCGCACCGGCCCCGTCGGCGAGCGTGGACACGGCGGAACGGGCGCCCACCGCACCGGGATAGAGCAGGTCGACGCCGGTGCGCGGGTCGCTCAGGTCGATGTCGAGCACATGCGCGCGTGCCGTGCCGTGCGATGCCGGAATGTCGAACTGCCGGTAGGACACGCCCGGAGCGATCTCCGAACCACCCGGCCGGCGGGTGCCCTGCACGGCGTCGGCCGGTGCCGCTCCCATCAGAGCCGCACCGGCCAGCGTGCCGAATGCCGTCAGTACCGAGAGCGCCGCTCTCGCCGTTCTGAATCGTAGGAAGGTGTGTCTGCGTCGTGTTGCCACTGCGCCCCCAATGTCTCCCTGGCCAGGCCAACTGCCCCAGTGTGGGGGCCGTGTGAGGAGTTCACCAGATGGTGGTGCCCGTCGGCTGCAGGGCTTGCGGCTAGTTGCCGATCAGCCGCGAACGGATGAGGAAACGTACACCTTCGGGTGCTTCGAGGGAGAAGCCGCTGCCCCGGCCCGGTACGACATCGACGATCAGCCGGGTGTGGCTCCACACCTCGTGCTGGCTCTTCGACATCCAGAAGGCGACCGGCTCGGCGACGCCCGTCACGTCCAGCGAGGCGAGGCGCACATCGGAGTCGCCGGTCCGGAACTCGCCCGCCGGGTAGCACATCGGGGCGCTGCCGTCGCAGCAGCCGCCGGACTGGTGGAACATCAGCGGTCCGTGGGCCTCCCGCAGCCGCCGCACCAGTTCGGCCGCCGCGGGGGTGAGCTCCACGCGCGGGGATTCGGTCATGGGCCGCCGCCATTCCTTGCTCGCCGGGCCGCCGTTGAGGCGGTGACCCAGTCAACCCCGCGCAAGGTTGCGAGGACGTTGCACACGCGGCCGGACAGGGTGACGGTCCCTCACCAGACCAGGACCGCCCGCACCGTCTTGCCGCCCCGGCCGGTGCCGACGACCTCAAGGCGCGCCGCGAGGTGCCGCACCATCGCGAGGCCGCGCCCGCTCTCCCGCTCGGTGTCCGCCTTGGGATCGGTGTCCGTCTTGAGCACGTGCGGACTGACCGGGCTCGCGTCATGGACCTCGACGGTCACCTGGTCGTTGGAGACGACCAGGCGCAGGCGGCAGGGGCTGCGGCCGTGCCGGGTGGCGTTGGTGACGAGTTCGGACACGATCAGCGTGGCGTCGTCCACCCGCTCGGCGTCGACCTTCGTCACATGGCGATGGGGGCGGGTCAGGAACACGGAGGTCAGCTTCCGTGCCCGGCCCGCCGAAGCGGCCTCCTGAGGCAGGGCGAATTCGGCGCGTGCGGTGTGCCGATGGGCGCGCGTGTGCGCACGCATGGCGACTCACTTCCCCTCCCTGGGACAAACCGGCGCACTCATGGAACTCCGTCCACCGGGGCCACGGCATGTCTTGCGTGGCCGGTCCTGCCCCACGGTGATGCCCGGCTCGACTGATCGCCAACCGGTTCGCGCGGCGCGACCACGGTGCGGACGGGCAGTCGTAGCCACGTGCCGGTCAGGGAATGCGGGCCACCGCGGTGTAGATCCCGCTGCCTTCGGGCTCCGGACGTGCGGTGTCCTTGAACCACTCGGGGGCCGTCACGAGTCCGGGCTCGACGAGGTCGAGGCCGTCGAAGAAGCGGCCGACCCCGGCACGGGTGCGAAACCCCAGCTGGATGCCGCCCTTCGCGTACTCGGCGGTGACCCGCTCGGCCAGCTCCGAGTAGAGGTCGGACGCCGCGTGCGAGAGCACCAGATGACTGCCGGAGGGCAACGCGTCGACGAGGGTGCGCACGATGCCGTATGGGTCCTGGTCGTCGGGAAGGAAATGCATGAGCGCGATGAGCGAGAGGCCGATCGGGCGTTCGAAGTCAAGGAGTCCGCGGGCGTGTTCGAGGATCTCCAGCGGATTGCGGACATCCGCCTGGATGTAGTCGGTCATCCCCTCGGGCCTGCTGACAAGGAGAGCCTCCGCGTGCCGCAGCACGATGGGGTCGTTGTCGGTGTAGACGACCCGCGCCGACGGCACGATCCCCTGGACGATCTGGTGCAGATTCGGCTCGGTGGGGATTCCGGTGCCGATGTCGAGGAACTGGTCCACGCCCCGCGTGGCGAGCCAGGCGCTCGCGCGCTGCATGAACGCGCGGTTCTGCCGTGCGGCGTCCTTCGACTCGGGCGGCAGCTTCTCGCCCACCGCCTCGTCGACGGGGTAGTTGTCCTTGCCGCCGAGGAGCCAGTCGTAGACGCGCGCGGGATGCGGCCTGCTGGTGTCGATCGTCGGCCTGGGCGCATCTGCGGTCATGACGTACTCCGTTGCGGCTGAGTGACGCGGGTGACGGCAGTCTGCCACAGCAACACGACCATGGTGATGGGGCGTTGGGACTTCCAACTCTGCAGGTCGGAGGGGTGCATGGGGCGTGCCCCCCCCCCCCCCGGCCGCGCGGGGGGGCGGCGCGGGGGGGGCGGTGGGGGGGGCGCCCCCGCCCCAGCCGGGGCCCCAGCGGGGAGGATTTAA
>NZ_JBHYIG010000003.1:32300-63107 GCF_042740015.1 Streptomyces sp. NPDC059037 | reverse complement strand
CCAATGGTGTGGGGGGGTTGGCATTACAAGATCTGCAGGGCGTGGGGGTGCTGGGGGCGCCCCGCCGGCACGGCGGCCGGGGGGGGCGGGACGCGGGGTCGGTACGTGCGGTCAGCGGCCGAGGCCGATGCGGTGCACCTGGTCCTGGCCCTCGGGGCCGGAGCCCGACTTGTCGACCGCGTACGCGGTGCCGTCGGTCACCTGGACGTGGTTGGGGTTGGCGCCGGTGGCCAGGGTCTCGACGACAATGCCATCGCGGGGGTCGACGACGGTGATGTTTCCGGGCGTCCGGTTGGCGACCAGGACGTGGCCCGAGCGCCGGTCGGTGGCGACGGACAGGGCGCCCGCGCCGGTCGGAACGGTTTTCGTGACGGCGCCCGCGCGCAGGTCGACGACCGAGAGGGTGCCGGCGGCCTGGTCGGCGGTGTAGGCGGTGCGGCCGTCCTTGGACAGTGCGACGGAGATCGGGCCGTCGCCGACTGGGATGAAGCGGGGGCTCTGGCTTTTCGGGGTGATCTCGATGATCCGGTCGTTCTTGAGGTCGGTGGCGTACGCGGCGCCGGTCTTCTCGTTCACCGCGAGTCCGGCCGGGCTCGTGCCCTCGACCGTGACGCGCTTCTTCTCCTTGTACGTACGGGTGTCGAAGGCGACGACGGTGCCGTCCCCGAAGCCGCTCGCCCACACCAGGTCGTGCTTCTCGTCCACGACGATCTCGCGGGCGTGGTTCACGCCGGGCAGCGAGGCGAGGTGCTTGCCGGTGCGCTGGCTGTAGACGGCGACGGAGTTGTCGCGGGTGTTCGTCGTCCAGACGGTGTTGTGCTCGTCGTCGACGGCGACGCCGTAGACGGCCTCGACCGCGCCGGTCTCCTCGTTGGTGACGGGAGGCGTGTACGTCGCCTCGACCTTCAGCGTGCTCGGGTCGACCTTCAGGAGGCTGGAGTTGGTGACCGGCGGGCGGCCCACCGCCGCCGTGGCCCACAGGACGTTGTTCCGCTCGGAGTACGCGGACTGGTAGAGGCCTTTGACGAGCGGCGCGGAATCGACGGTCGAGCCGGCCGAGCCGCTCGGGGCGGACGCGTGACCGGAGTGCGCGGTAGCCGTGGCGGGCAGCGCGAGCGAGCTGCCCGCGGCGAGGGCCACGGCGACCGCGGCGGTACGGCGGATACGGCGGGTGATGGAGGTCATGCTGCGTCAATCTCCTTGACAGAGGCACCTCTGTGAGAGGCGATCACTCATCAACTTAGCTTAGGCTCACCTAACTAAATGGCGATTCACGGTGTGGCGCGCACCACAACTCGACGGGGTGGTGCGGGCGTTGGCGTGAAAGGCCCGCCTCACGCCCGAGCGGACCGCCCGCCCCGTGTCCGGTAGAGGTCCGCCAGGAGCGCCACGGCGGCGTGCGTCGCCGGGAGCGGATCGTGGCGCCGCCAGATCAGCCGGACGGTGATGGGCGCGGCGTCGCGCAGCGGCCGGAAGACGACGCCGTCGCGGCGGTACTGGTTGCCGGTGCTCTCGGGGGTGAGGCCCACGCAGCGGCCCGACGCGATGATGGCGAGCCAGTCGTCGATGTCCCGCGTGTACTCCACGGTCGGACGCGTCCCCGCGGGCCACAGCTCGGCCGTGGTGGTGCCGGTGCGCCGGTCGATGAGCAGGGTCCGCTCCCGTATGTCGGCCAGCGGGACGGAGCGGCGCCTCGCCCACGGGTCGTCGGCGGCCATGGCGCAGTAGCGGCGCTCCTGTCCGACCACGGCGTCGGCGAACCGGGCCTCGTCGAAGGCGGTCCGTACGACGGCGAGATCGCACAGGCCCTCCGCGAGGCCGCCGGTCGCCGAGTTCGTGCGGATCAAGTACAGCTCGATGTCCGGGTGTTCGGCGGCCCAGCGGCGCTGGAACTCCGCGGTGTGACGGCCCATCGCCGACCAGGCGTGGCCGATGCGGAGCCGGGTGTGCCCGGTGGTCGCCTCGCGCACGAGGTCATCGGCCTCGGCGAGGACATGACGGGCCTTGGCCAGGACCTGCACACCGGCGGTCGTGGGCGTGACGCTCCTGCTGGTGCGATGCAGCAGCCGCACCCCGAGGGTCTCCTCCAGGCCGGCGAGGGTGCGCGAGACGGCCGCCTGGGACACACCGAGCTCGGCGGCCGCGTCGGTGAAGCTGCCGGTGTCGATGATGGCCACCAGGCAGCGCAGATGCCGAAGCTCCAGATCCATGACCCCAGCGTATAGATGAGCACTCACATGCATTTTGCGTATACGTGCGGGAGGCGCATTCTGCGGTGCATGCGAAGGTCTCAAGGCGCCGCCGGGCTCGGGGAAGTGGCGGCGGCGGAAGGTTCGGCCGGCCGGTTCTCGGGGACGGCCATGATGCTCGGCAGCGGTCTCTCCAACCAGGTCGGTGCCGCCACGGGCGCGCTCGCCTTCGACGCGATCGGCCCGGCCGGGGTGGTGGCCGTGCGGCAGTGGGTCGCCGGCGTCCTCCTGATGGCGGTGGGCAGACCGCGGCTGCGCGCCTTCACCTGGCGGCAGTGGTGGCCGCTGCTGTGTCTCGCGGCGGTCTTCGCCACCATGAACCTGTCGCTCTACACCGCGATCGACCGCGTGGGTCTCGGCCTCGCGGTGACGTTGGAGTTCCTGGGCCCGCTGACCGTCGCCCTTGCCGCGTCGCGGCGGGTGGTCGACCTGGGCTGTGCCCTCGTCGCGGGGGCGGCGGTGGTCACGCTGGCCCGCCCGCAGCCCACCACCGACTACGCCGGCATCGCGCTCGGTCTGCTCGCGGCTGTCTGCTGGGCCTCGTACATCCTGCTCAACCGCACCGTCGGGGCCCGCCTTCCGGGCGTCGAGGGATCGGCGACCGCCGCGGGCATCTCCGCCCTGCTCTACCTGCCGGTCGGCATCGTGGTCCTCGCCCACCACCCGCCGACCCTCACCGCCCTTGCCTGCGCGAGCGCCGCCGGACTGCTGTCCTCCGCGGTGCCTTTCCTGGCCGATCTGCTGGCCCTGCGCCGGGTCGACGCCCGCTTCTTCGGGATCTTCATGAGCGTCAACCCCGTCCTCGCCGCCCTCGTCGGTCTGGTCGTCCTGGGGCAGGCTCTGGACTGGGTGGAGTGGCTGGCCATCGCGGCGATCGTCGCGGCGAACGCGGTGAGCATCCTCGTACCAGGACGGCGTTCCAGGCGTACGACCGTCCGGTCACGGCCCCGGCCGACGGCCGCGGACCGGACGGTGTCGATGGAGCCGAGCCGCCGCTAGGGGCGGCTATTCGAACCGTTTGGTGTCGCCCGCGCCACGCCGCACGATCTCGGCCTCGCCGCTGGAGAAGTCGATGACCGTGGTCGGCTTCGTGCCGCAGTCGCCGGAGTCGACGACGTCGTCCACCACGTGGTCGAGCCGCTCCTTGATCTCCCAGCCCTGCGTCAGCGGCTCGTCCTCGTCGGGCAGCAGCAGTGTGCTGGAGAGCAGCGGCTCGCCGAGCTCGGCGAGCAGGGCCTGCGTCACGACATGGTCGGGAATCCGGACGCCGACCGTCTTCTTCTTCGGGTGCAGGAGCTGACGCGGCACCTCCTTCGTCGCGGGCAGGATGAAGGTGTAACTGCCCGGCGTGGCCGCCTTGATCGCCCGGAACACGTCGTTGTCGACATGCACGAACTGCCCCAGCTGCGCGAAGTCCCGGCAGACCAGCGTGAAGTGGTGACGATCGTCGAGGTTCCGGATCGTCCGGATGCGGTCGAGGCCGTCACGGTTGCCCAGCTGACAGCCCAGCGCGAAACAGGAATCCGTCGGGTACGCGACGAGCGCGCCGGACCGGATGTCGTCCACCACCTTGCCGATGGTGCGCTGCTGCGGATTCTCGGGGTGCACGTCGAAGTACTTCGCCATCCGCCGAGCGTACGTGATCAGACGGCCGGCTCCGGCGCGGCGAACGGGCGTCGAGCATGGATGTAGCTCAGCTTAACGAAGGTGCAATTCTCTTTGCTTGTCCTTTCAGGTCGCCGGCGGCATCGTTCAAGGGGCAACGGCCCGAACGATGCACGGACCACGGTCCGGACAAGGAGAACAAGCGTGAGCAGCGTCCCCGGAAGAACCTACGCAGGGATACGGGTGGGGGTCCTCGCGCTCCTCTGGGGGTCGACCTTCCTGTGGATCAAACTGGCCCTCGACGGTCTCTCGCCCGTCCAAGTCACCCTCGTACGCTGCGCGTTGGGAACCCTGACCCTCAGCGTCCTGCTGCTCGGCACGCGCCGCCGGCTTCCTCGGGGCGGGGCGACCTGGCGGCACGTCGTCGTGGCCGCGTTCTTCTGCAACGCCCTGCCGTTCGGCCTCTTCAGCGTGGGCGAGCAGACCGTCGACTCCGGGGTGGCCGGCGTGCTGAACGCGACGACTCCGCTGTGGTCGGTGCTCATCGGCCTCGCCATCGGCACGGAACGCGGGCTGCGCCCCGTCCGCCTGGCCGGGCTCCTGCTCGGCTTCGCGGGAGTGCTGCTGATCTTCGCCCCGTGGCAGCAGTCGGGGCTCGCGAGCTGGGGCGCGCTCGCCATCGTGGGCGCGGCGGGCAGTTACGCCGTCGGATTCGCGTACATGGGACAGCATCTGGTCGGGAAGGGCATCCCCACCATCTCCCTCTCGACGGCCCAACTCCTCGCGGCGACGGGGCTTACGACGCTGATGGTGCCGGTCGGCGGCCTCGAAACGGTCCATGTCCATCCCAAGGCCCTGATCGCCGTCGTCGTCCTGGGGGTCTTCGCCACCGGCATCACCTTCCACCTCACCTACCGGATCATCGCCGACGAGGGCGCGACCAACGCCGCGACGGTCGGCTATCTGCTGCCGGTGGTCTCCGTCGGACTCGGCGCCGTCGTGCTCGACGAGGCCTTCAGCCTCCGCGTGGCGGCGGGCATGGTCGTCGTACTCGTCGGAGTCGGCATGACGCGGCGGCAGAACGCAGTAATCACAGTGCGGCACGCAGAACTCGAAGCTCGGCACGCAGAACAGGAGGCGGTGAAATGACCGAGGTAACGGTCACGAACTCCCTCGCGGAGTCGCTGCCCGTGGACGCCATCGTGATCGGTGTCGCCCAGGGGCCCAAAGGACCGATGCCCACCCCCGACGCCACGGCGTTCGACGGCCCGTCGGCCGAACTGCTCGGCGCCCTCGGCATGACCGGTGCCGCGGGCGAGGCCGTCAAGGTCCCCGCACCGACCGGCGTCGAGGCGCGCCTCGTGCTCGCGGTCGGCCTGGGCGAGGCCGACGCCGACGGCGGGCACGACACCGAGGCGCTGCGCCGCGCCGCGGGCGTCGCGGCCCGGACCCTGGCCGGTGCCACGAAGGCCGTCCTCGCCCTTCCAGCTGGCACGGCCGATGCCGTGGAGGCGGTGGCGCTCGGCGGACTGCTCGGTGCGTACGCCTTCACCGCGTACCGGACCACCGGCGAGGACAAGCCTCCCGTCGGCGAGTTGACGATCCTCACCCGGCACGGGGACGCCGGGACTGCGCTGCGTCGCGCCACGGTGATCGGCCAGGAGCTGAACCGTGCCCGTGACCTCATCAACACACCGGCGAACGACCTGCACCCGGAGGGCTTCGCCGCCACCGTGCGGGCGGTCGGCGCGGAGTTCGGACTCGCGGTCGACGTGCTCGACGAGACGGCGCTCGCCGAGCACGGGTTCGGCGGCATCCTCGGCGTCGGCCAGGGCTCGGTGAATCCGCCGCGCCTTGTGCGGATCGCCCACACCCACCCCCGGGCGCGGACGAGCATCGCCCTTGTGGGCAAGGGCATCACCTACGACTCGGGCGGCATCTCGCTCAAGCCCGTCGGCTTCAACGAGATCATGAAGCGCGACATGTCGGGCGCCGCCGCCGTGTTCGCCGCGGTGACGGCCGCGGCACGGCTCGGCCTCCCGATCGACGTCACCGGCTGGCTGGCCCTTGCGGAGAACATGCCGTCAGGGTCCGCCGTCCGCCCCGGCGACGTCCTGCGGATGTACGGCGGCAGAACCGTCGAGGTGCGCAACACCGACGCCGAGGGACGGCTCGTCCTGGCGGACGCGCTGGTGCGCGCCGTCGAGGAACGGCCGGACGCCGTCGTGGACGTGGCGACCCTGACCGGCGCCATGCGGATGGGGCTCGGCAACCGCCTCTTCGGGGTGATGTCCCCCGACGACGCGTTCCGAGAGCGGATCGTGGACGCCGCGGGGCACACCGGCGAACCGGCCTGGCCGATGCCGCTGCCCGCCCAGCTGCGGGAGGGCCTTGACTCCCCGGTGGCCGACATCGCCAACCAGGGGGAGCGGATGGGAGGCGGACTCGTCGCGGGCCTGTTCCTCAAGGAGTTCGTGCAGGCCGGCACCCGCTGGGCACATCTGGACATCGCGGGACCGGCCTTCCACGAGGGCGCTCCGTACGGCTATACGCCCCAGGGCGGCACGGGAACCGCGGTCAGGACCCTGGTGCGCCTCGCGGAGGAGCTTGCCGATGCGCGATCGGAGGGGCGGCGATGAGGATCCTCCACCAGGTCGACTCGTTCACCCGGACTCCGTTCACGGGCAATCCCGCCGGGGTGGTCCTCGACGCGGACGGCATGACGGACGCCGACATGCTCGCGGTGGCGCGCGAGCTCAACAACTCCGAGACGGCGTTCGTGCTGCCCCCTGACGGCGCCGATCACGACGTACGCGTCCGCTTCTTCACCCCGACGACGGAAGTGCCGACCTGCGGGCACGCCACCGTGGGCGCGCACTTCGCCAGGGCCGTCGAGTACGGGCTGCCGTCCGGCTCGCTGGTGCAGAAGACGGGCGGCGGCCTTCGCCAGCGGGTGGAGATCATTCGTGCTGGTGCTGGTGCTGGTGCTGGTGCCGGTGCCGGTGCCGGTGCCGGTGCCGGTGACGGTGACGGTGACGGCGACGGTGATCGGGTGCGGATCGGGATGCACCAGGGGGCAGCCGACTTCGGGCCCGAGCTGGACGGCACCCAGGTGGACCGCCTGCTGCGGGCACTCGGTGCGAAATCCGGCGACCTCGCGGACGACGGGCCCGTCCAGATCGTCTCGACCGGGCACTCCAAGGTCATCGTGGAACTGCGCGACCGCGCCGCCGTGGACGGTCTGCGCCCCGACCCGGCCGCGCTGACGGCGCTCAGCCACGAGGTCGGCAGCAACGGCTGGTTCGTCTTCACCCGGGCCACCGGCGAGGCCGAACTCCTCACCTGGGCCCGGATGTTCGCCCCGGCGATCGGCATCGCCGAGGACCCGGTGACCGGCAACGGGCACGGCCCGCTCGGCGCCTACCTGGTGCACCACGGGATCGTGCCCGCACCGGGCGGGCGGCTCGACTTCACCGGCCGCCAAGGGGTGGCGATGGGACGGGCCGGTGAGGTCGGCGTACGGGTCGACGTGCGGTCCGGCTCCCGGCGGGGCGGGGAACTCCTGGTCTCGATCACGGGCGACGCGACGACGGCGTTCCGCGCGCGACTGAACGCGTGACGAAGGCGCGAGGAATCACGTGCCGTCGCGTACGTCGATTCATGCCAGTCCATCCAGGAAGTCGAGGACGCGGGCGTTGACCCGGTCCGCGTACTGGCCGGAGACGGCCTGCCTGGCATCGGGCCAGATCTCGGCCTGCGCGTGCGGAACCAGCTTCTGGGCGCGGTGCAGGACGCGGCGCGGATCGTGCGCAGTTCGTCGTCACTGAAGAGCGCGGGCACGGGCGCATGGCGGCCGCGATGACGCGCCCCGCCGGGTCGTCGGCGGCGGCCAGGCTGACCGACGCGACCCGCTCGGGCGCGCGCACCGCCTGGTTGCAGGCCAGCCGGCCACCGGCAGAGACGCTGAGCAGCTCCGTAAGCCAGACGGCCTGGTCGGCGCCGTCGCGGATGGGTGCCGTGTGCTTGCGCCAGAGCTTGGCCGTGCTCCCCGCGTCCCGCACGCCGCTGGACGTCCTGCGCGCGCTGCTGGCCGCGCCCTTCCGCTGAGCGCCGAGGGGCGTGCAGGCGCGCTCACGGGGGCGGCGTGCACGGCCGACGAGGCGCTCGCGCTGCTCGATCACCAGGTGGGGCTGCTGGTCGGCGACGTATGGCAAGGGCGATGTCCGAATCCCGCCAGCATCCGTGATCGGCGCATCCCACTGTGGAGGTGGAACGAAAGCGAGCGAAAGCGAACGGAAGGGGGCGACGATGACCGCCTGCACGACCATCACCAGCCCGTTGGGTGAACTCCTGCTGGTGGGCGAGGAGACACGCGACGGCACCACGCTGACGTCGCTGTCCGTGCCCGGCCAGAAGAACGCCCCTGCGGTGCGCGCCGACTGGCGGCACGCACCCGACCGGTTCGCGGGCGTCGCCCGGCAGCTGGCCGCGTACTTCGTCGGTGAACTCACCGGGTTCGACATCGAGTTCACCCCTAGCGGCACGGAATTCCAGCGTCGAGTGTGGCGCGCCGTTGAGGACATCCCGTACGGCACGTCGACCACGTACGGCGCGCTCGCCGAGCGGCTCGGGGTGGCCCGCGGGCGCGTCCAGGCCCTGGGCGCCGCGATCGGCGCGAACCCGCTCCTGATCGTGCGGCCCTGCCACCGCGTCATCGGCGCGGACGGCTCGCTGCGCGGCTACGCCGGCGGTGTGGAGCGCAAGGTGCAGCTCCTCACCCATGAGGGCGCCCTGCAGCCCACCCTCGTCTGACGCGTCCCGCAACCCGAAGGACCCGAACCATGACTTCCACCACGCACCCCGCGAGCCGCGTCACGTCACGTGTCCACGCGGGGGACTGGTCCGCGCTGACCGCCGAGCTCGACGCGCACGGCCACGCACTCACCGGCCCGCTCCTGAGCGCGGGGGAGTGCCGTGAGCTCGCCGCCCTGTACGACGACGCCGAACGATTCCGCACCACCGTCGACATGGCCCGGCACCGCTTCGGCTCCGGCCAGTACCGCTACTTCACCCATGAACTGCCCGATCTTGTCCGTGAGTTGAGGGAGGCCTTCTACCCCCGGCTGCTGCCCGTCGCCCGCGACTGGGCCGAGAAGCTCGGGAAGGCCGCACCCTGGCCGGACAGCCTGGAGGAATGGGTCGCGATGTGCCACGCGGCAGGCCAGCCCAAGTCCGCCCAGATCCTGCTGCGTTACGGCCCCGGCGACTGGAACGCCCTGCACCGCGACGTGTTCGGCGACATGCTCTTCCCGCTCCAGGTCGTCATCGGCCTCGACGCCCCCGGAACCGACTTCACCGGCGGCGAGTTCCTCATGACCGAGCAGCGCGCACGCGCCCAGTCACGCGGATCGGCCACGACCCTGCCGCGGGGGCACGGCCTGATCTTCACCACCCGCGACCGGCCCGTGGCCTCCAGGCGTGGCTGGTCGAACGCCCCCATGCGGCACGGCGTGAGCACCGTCCGTTCCGGGCGGCGGCGCACGCTCGGCCTGGTGTTCCACGACGCGGCGTGAAGTCCCCCGGCACGTACACACTCTGCGGCCCGGACGGAGAGCCGTATCGCAGCAGCACACCCGGCACGCTGGGCGGACACCGGCGCGGGCGCCTGTACGGACGCCTGGACTGCCCCTCCGCGCTGCGGGCCATCGCCCGCGGCCACTACGTCGCCCACCGGGTGTTCTTCGCCGACGAGGCGACCGCCATCGCCGCCGGACACCGGCCGTGCGCGGTCTGCCTGCCCGCCGCGTACGCCCGATGGAAAGCCCACACGGAAGGCGGCACCACCGCACCATGAGCATCCACGACCGTACCCTGAGCATCATCGAGGAGCGGCAGCGCTCCCGCTCACCCCTCATCGCCGCCGCGGACCTGGCCGCCCACCCGGACCTGCGCGTTCCCCTCGCGCACACGGAAGCCGAACTCACAGCCCTCATCGGCCTGTTGAGCCTCCCCAAGGCGCGGATCGAGGCCGTCGTCATCGGGCACAGCCGAGATCCGGCCTCCCGGACATCCGCCGCGGCCTTCGCCGCCGCCTGGACGGCACGCGGCGGCACGGTTCTCGCGACGGTGCACTGGCCCGAGACGGCCGCCTCCTGGCTGCGTGCCGCGAACCGCCTGACCGCCGAACCGCCGCACGCCTGGGTGATGGCGGCCGCGCCCCTCGGCTTCGCCCAGCTCGCGCGGCGCCTGCGGCACTCCACCTCATGGGACCCCGCCCGCACCTACGCCTTCGGCTCCCTCGCGGACTCGCGGCTGCCCGCGCTCGCCGGTCCCGGCGTCCTGGACGGGCTGCGCGGTGCGAGCGCGGACGGCGCCACCTGGGACGTGCGCCGGGGATGGGTCACCTCATACGCGCCGGTCAACTCCGCACCCCGCTCGAACGGTTGACCTGTACGCTCGGGCGATGAACGCAGAAGACGCCAACCTCCTCATCGACACCAGCAAGCCCCACCCGGCCCGCGTCTACGACTGGCTGCTCGGCGGCAAGGACAACTACCTGGTCGATCAGGAGATGGGCGAGAAACTGCCGCCCGAGGCGAGGGCCAACGCGGCACGGAACCGGGCGTTCATGCACCGTGCCGCCGCCTGGCTCGCGCACCACGGCGTCCGCCAGTTCCTCGACATCGGCACCGGCATCCCCACCACGCCGAACCTGCACCAGATCGTCCAGGAGATCGCCCCCGCCTCCCGGGTCGTGTACGCCGACAACGACCCCATCGTGCTGCGCCACGCCGAAGCCCTCCTTGTCAGCACCCCGGAAGGCGCCACGGACTACATCCAGGCGGATGTGCGCAGGCCCGAGGCCATCCTCGACCACGCGCGCGAGTTCCTGGACTTCGGCAAGCCCGTCGCCCTGTCCCTCATCGCGCTGCTGCACTTCATCACCGACGACGAGGACCCGTACGCCCTCACCCGCTCCCTCGTGGACGCCCTGCCGTCCGGCAGCTACCTGGTCCTCTCGCACGGCACCACCGACGAGCATCCCGAGCTCGTGGAGTCCGTCAAGAACACCTACCGGGAGGGCCAGGTGCCGCTGCGGATGCGGCGTCGCGAAGAGGTCGAGCCCTTCTTCGACGGCCTGGAGCTCGTCGACCCGGGCCTGGTGACGGCGACGCGCTGGTACCAGGAATCGCCCGCCCCGAAGGAGGAGTTGAGCGGCTTCTACGTGGGCGTCGCCCGCGTCCCGTAAGGGACCCGCGTCCCGTAAGGCAGGAGAACAGCCCCGACCTGCCCCGCGGCCCGCCTTTCCTTACGCTGGAAGCAGAGGTGAGGAGGGCCGTCATGCCGGCCATCGCCGTGCACAAGGCAGCGCTGCGTGAGGGGCTCGTCCTTCCGTACGCCGAGGTGGGTGGCCCCTCGGGTGTGCCGGTCGTGCTTGTCCACGGCTATGCCGACTCCTGGTGGTCGTTCGAGCCGCTGCTGCGGCGCATGCCCGCCTCGCTGCATGCGTACGCGCCCACGCAGCGGGGCCACGGGGACGCCGACAAGCCCCCGGACGGCTATCTCCCCGAGGACTTGGCCGCCGACCTCGTCGCCTTCATGGACAGCGTCGGGATCGAGCGCGCCGTGCTCGTCGGGGGATCGAGCGGAGGCGTACAGGCGCGCATCGTCGCGGGCCGCTATCCCGACCGCGTGGCCGGGCTCGTGCTCCTGGGCGTCCCGGTCACCCTCGCCGACAAGCCCGCCGCCGGTGAGCTGTGGGACGTCGTACGGAACCTTGAGGGCCCGGTGGACCGCGGCTTCGTGGGGCGGTTCGCGCTCGGCATGACAGCCGAGCCCGTCGCCCGCGGTTTCCTGGAGACCATCGTCGAGGAGAACCTGAAGGCACCCGCCCGCGTGTGGCGGGAGACGCTGCGCGGCCTCCTCGAAACCGATCTGCGCGCGACCCTGGCCGGGATCCTCGTCCCCACGCTGGCCGTCTGGGGCGACCAGGACCCGATCGTGACGCGCGCGGAGCAACAGACGGTCCTCGACACCGTCATCGGCTCCCGGCTGATCGTCTACGAGGGCGCCGGACACGCCGTGTACTGGGAAAGGCCGGAACGGGTGGTGCGGGACATCGCCGAGTTCGCCGAGAGCGCCGCCTGATCAGCGGCGGCCGGACCTCGGCCCCGCCGTGCTCGGCAGCATCCCTTGCGGATGCCATCGGCGTACGGGCGTGCTGTGCTGGCCATAGAGCGGCGGCCGCGGCCCGCCTCGCGGCGGCCCCCCACATGCCCTTCATCGCACCCCCTCGTCACACAAATCGCACCCCCTCGTCACACAAGGAGTCAGCCGCCATGGCGATCTTCATGCACGCCTCCCTCACGGGCACCACCACCGACCAGTACGACGCCCTCAACGGGAAGCTCCAGGAAACGCCCGAGATCTTCGAGGGCTGTATCGCCCACGTCTGCGTCCCGCGCAGCGACGGCCTGGACATCTACGACCTCTGGGAGTCCGAGCAGCACATGCAGACGTTCATGGGGAAGCTGATGCCCGTCGCCGAGGGACTCGGCATGTCCGGTCCCGGAGGACAGCCCAAGGTGGACTCCGTGCACAACTACTGGATCCCCGGAGCCTGACCGTCGCGCGAAGCCGTTTGCCGTGCGGGCCCGGCCCGCACGGGCGACGATGGAGGCATGGAGCGGACATCCCTCGGTGATGTCAGCACACCGGGACGCGTCGCCGCTGCCGACGAGGGCATCAGCGAGGAAGAGCTGGGCCTGGCGGCACGCAATCACGGGCTGCCGCTGGAAGCGCTGCGCTACGACGTCACACCGCCCGGCCTCCACTACGTGCTGGTCCACTACGACATCCCCGCGGCCGACGCGGACACCTGGCGGCTCTCCGTCGGCGGACAGGTCCGTACGCCCCTGGAACTGAGCCTCGCGGAACTGCGGGCGCTGCAGGCCGTCACCCACCGGGTCACGATGGAGTGCGCGGGCAACGGCCGCGCCCGGCTGAGCCCGCGCCCGGTCAGCCAGCCCTGGCTGGTGGAGGCGGTGGGCACCGCCGACTGGACGGGCGTACCGCTGCGGACGGTGCTCGCGGCGGCTGGAGTCGAGGACGGCGCGGTCGAGGCCGTGTTCACCGGTGCTGACCACGGAGTCGAGCGCGGCGTCGAGCAGGACTACCGGCGCAGCCTGCAACTCCCCGTGGGCGCGGACGTACTGCTCGCGTACGCGATGAACGGCGGCCCGCTGCCGCCCCAGCACGGCTACCCGCTGCGGCTCGTCGTCCCCGGCTGGTACGGCATGGCGCACGTCAAATGGCTCCGCCACATCGAACTGACCGACACCCCGTTCACCGGCTTCCAGCAGGCCGTGGCGTACCGGTTCCGGCAGTCCCCCGACGAGCCCGGCGAGCCCGTCACCCGGATCGCCCCGCGCGCCCTGCTGGTCCCGCCCGGCTTCCCGGACTTCATGTCACGCGTACGGGTCGTGCGCCCCGGACCCGTCGATCTTGCGGGACGCGCCTGGTCGGGATACGGGCCGGTCACCCGGGTCGAGGTCAGCGCCGACGACGGCCGCACCTGGACCGACGCCGAGGTCGCGGGACGGGGCCCGCACCGCTGGGGATGGCAGGCCTGGCACACCACGTGGCACGCGACGGCGGGCCGGCACACCCTGACCGTCCGGGCATCCGACGCCGACGGACACATCCAGCCCCTCGAACAGCCCTGGAACCGGGGAGGCTTCGGCAACAACCTCGTGCAACGCGTCCCGGTCCTGTGCCGCTGACCGGCTCATCGATCCGAGGCACGCAGCCGGGTCGCGTCCTGCGCGGGCGGCAGCCCGAAGGCACGGCGGTACTCGCGGTTGAACTGCGTCGCGCTCACGTACCCGACGGCCTGCGCGGCCTGTACGGCCGTGCCGTCCCCGGCAACCAGCAGCCGGCGCGCTTCCCGCAGCCGCAGCTGCTTCTGGAACCGCAGCGGGCTCATCCCGGTGGCGGCCTTGAAGTGGCGGTGCAGGGTGGCGGTGCTCATGTGCGCCACCGCCGCGATCGTGTCGACGGCGAGCGGCTCGGCGTAATGGGCGCAGATCCACCGGGCCGCCGCGCGCACCCGCGCCCCGCTGGAGTCGGTCAGGGTGAAATCACGGAGCAGCGGGCCGAGCGGGCTGCCGAGCAGGCGGTAGAGGATCTCGCCCTCGATGCGGGCCGCGAGCGGGCGGATGTCCTCGGGGGTGTCGAGCAGCCGCACCCAGCGGGTGACCGCGTCGACGAGGTCCGGGGTCATCGGCGCGGTCAGCTGCCCGCCGGGAGCGGCGGGTGTACGCGGTGCGGCGCCGTCGAGTTCGACGAGCAGATCGGCGATGACCTGGGCGTCGAGCCGCATGACGGCCGAGCGGTACGGCATCTCCTCGAACGTGGCGGTGACCGGCATCGCGACGGAGTTGAAGAACATCTGGCCGCGCCCCGTCACCCAGCTCCGGTCGCCCGCGACACCGCGCTTGGCGCCCTCGACGGTGAAGCAGATCATCGGCTCGTACAGGAGGTCGGCGGGGGCTTCGGGCTCGTCGAGCGCGACCACGGTCAGGCGGGGCACCGCGCCGTCGGACCAGGTGCCGTTGGTGTGCCGGGCGATGGCCGCAGCGAGCTGGTCCAGCATGCAGGCTCCTTTGTCCCCCGAGCTGGAGGATCAGGTGTTCCCCGACTGAGAGGATCAGGCAAGACTATGCGGCCGTCGCCCCATGCCGCGCGGTGCGTTCGCTCCTAGCGTCGACGGCATGACACAGAACGATGACAAGCACGACAAGCACGACAAGCACGACAAGCACGGCAAGCACGGCAAGCACGGCAAGCACGGCAAGCACGACCGGCACGGCAAGAACCTCCCCCGGCGCAAGCTCGGCACACAGGGCCTGGAGGCCGGGGCGATCGGTCTCGGCACGATGGGCATGACGATGGCGTACGGCGCCGGCGACGAGCCGGGCGGCATCGCCACCATCCGCCGCGCGTACGAACTGGGCGTCACGCTCTTCGACACCGCGGAGCTGTACGGCATGGGCACCGGCAGCAACGAGCGGCTGCTCGGCCGCGCGGTCGAGGACTTCCGCGACGACATCGTGCTCGCCACCAAGTTCGGCTTCGACATGAACGCCCCGCAGAACGCGGAGGGTTACGCGCTCAACAGCAGGCCCGAGCACATCCGCGAGGTCACCGAGAACAGCCTGCGCCACCTCGGCACCGACCGCATCGACGTCCTCTACCAGCACCGCGTCGACCCGGACGTGCCGATCGAGGACGTGGCGGGCACGATCGGCGAGCTGATCGCCGCAGGCAAGGTGCGCCATCTCGGGCTCAGCGAGGCGGGGCCGGACATCATCCGGCGCGCCCACGCCGTGCATCCGGTGTCGGTGCTGCAGACCGAGTACTCCATGTTCGAGCGGGCCGTGGAGGCGGACGTCCTGCCCGTGGTGCGGGAGCTCGGCATCGGCTTCGTGCCGTACTCGCCGCTGGGCCGCGGCTTCCTCACCGGTGCCGTGCGGCCCGCCGCCGAGTACCCGGCGGACGACATGCGCAGCTGGGACGACCGCTGGCAGCCCGGCAACTACGAGCGGAACCTGGCCGCGGTCCGCGAGCTGACCGCCCTCGCCGAAGCCAAGGGCGCGTCCGTCACCCAACTGGCGCTCGCCTGGCTCCTTGCCCAGGGCGACGACATCGTGCCGATCCCGGGGACGCGTGATCCACGGCGTCTTGAGCAGAACGTCGCGGCGGCGGACCTCACGCTCACACCGGCGGACCTGGCCCGCGTCCAGGAGATCCTGCCGCACGGCGGCGCGGGGTCCCGCTACCCGGAGGCGATCATGCCGTCCTGGTGACGCCTGCGGCCCGGATCGCGTCGACGGCGATCCGGGCCGTCGTGCCGATGACCGCGTCGGCCGCGGGCAGGACGGCGGCCGTGGCGGCGGAGCGGGTGAACACGGCGACCGCGTACCGGCCGCCGTCGGGGTACTCGATGACGCCGACCTCATTGCGCAGCGTCGGCAGGCTGCCGGTCTTGCCCGCCACGTGTACGTCGTCGAAGGGGAAGCCGGAAGCCATCCGGTGCGGCCACACCTGTAGGCCGAGCACACGGCGGATGGCCGCCCCGTGCTCGGCCGTGCAGGCCTCGTCGCGCCAGACCGCGCCGAGCAGCCGGGTCATCTCGCGCGGGGTGCTGCGATTGGACCGGGCGGGGTCCAACGCCCTTAGCCTGCCGATGACATGAGGGTCCGTCAGGACCTGGGAACCGCCAGGACCCGTGTCCTCCCTGAGGGTGGCCAGGAGCCCGCCGAAGCTGTGCAGCGCCCGGGTGCGGCTCAGACCGAGGTCCGCGGTCGAGCGGTTGACGGCGTCGATGCCGACCCGGTCGAGCAGCAGGTCGGCGGCGGCGTTGTCGCTGACCGCCATCATCGAGTACGCCAGATCGCGCAGGGACATGCGGACGGGATCGAGCATGGCGGCGAGCCCGGTCCCGCCGGGAGCGCGGTCCGTCAGCGGGCATTCCACCTGCTCGGTGAGGTCGAGGCCGCCGGCCGCGGCCCGCTGGTGGAGGGCGACAAGGAGACAGAGCTTGTGGACGCTCGCCGTGACGACCGGATGGTCGCCGCCGGCGTCGATCTCCGCGCCGGAGTCGATGTCGCAGGCGTGCAGCCAGCCGGTGACGCCGGCTTCGGCGAAGGCCGTGCGGATGCGGTTGAGGGTGTCGTTCACAGCCAGAACTCCGATGCGGGGCGCAGGTGGAGAGGTCGCGACGGCGGGTCGGCGCTCGCCCCCGCGGTGTCGCGCAGGGCGCGCGTCGCCGCGTCCGCGAAGGTGCTGACGGCGGAGTCCCGGTGCCCCTGCGGCCAGGCGACGGAGTGCCGCCAGGCGAGCGGTGCACCGGTGAGGGGGCGCCAGACGACGTCCGGGTCCCGGTCGCCGGAGGGGTGCACGTCCCGGGGGCTGAAGGCGACCGCGTTCGCCGAGAGAACCAGACCCCGCACGAAGCTGGACCCCTGGCCGTGCCGGACGGTGGCGGGGGAGTAGCCGCCCCGGGCGCAGGTGGTCAGGATGTCGTCGTGCAGCGCGGGCGCCCCGGCGCGGGGGAAGAGGACCAGGTCGTATCCGCTGAGGGAGGCCAGCGGAATCTCGCCGAGCGCGGCCTGCGGCGCGGCGCGCGACAACAGCACGCCAAGCTCGCGGCGGAGCACGGGCCCCAGTTCGAGCCCCGTGATGTCGCACGGGTGGTGGATGAGCCCGACGTCCAGGTCGTGCGAGGCGAACCGGGCCAGCTGCTGGGCGGTGGACAGCTCGTGCAGCTCCAGCTCCACGCCGACGTGCCGCTGCCGGAAGTCCGCCATGATCGCGGCCACCGTCTCCCCGCCGATGTCGGCCGACAGACCGGCCCGCAGCAGCCCGCTCTCGCCGTCCCGGATGCGGCGGGCGGTGGCCATCAGGGCATCGGACCGCGCAAGGAGCGCACGGGCCTCGTCGAGGAGCAGCACTCCGGCTTTGGTGATGGTCACCTGCCTGCTGGTGCGATCGAAGAGACGTACCCCCAACTCGCGCTCCAGACGCTGGATGCGCTGCGACAGCGGGGGCTGGGCCATCCCGAGACGGGCGGCGGCGCGGCCGAAGTGTGACTCTTCTGCAACAGCCACAAAGCACTCCAGGTGCCGCACCAGGTCCATGAGCAGCAACGATATCTCATCTGTATCAATCCAAGATTGATAGGGAACTTGGACATACGTGACGAGCGACTGCTCTCCTGCCTGGCATGACCGATACAGGCCACCGGCCCTTTGCCACTCCATCCGCCACCACCTACCGCCGCGGGCCGCGCAAGGCGCTGCGGGCCGCCGTCGCGGCGGCCGTGGCGCTCGCCGTCGTCGCGGGCGGGGCCTACGCCGCCGACCTCGGTCCCTTCGACTCCGGTCCTGACGCCCCCGATCCGGCGGCCCTGACCCAGGCGCGTGCCTTCCTCGCCGACTGGGCGGGCGGCCGCCTCCCGGAAGCGGGGGCGCGCACCACCAAGCCCGGCGAGGCACAGCAGGTCCTGCGCAATTTCACCGCCGGGCTCGACATCAGCAAGCCCGCCCTGAGCGTGGCGGCGGCCAAGGCGAAGCTTGCCGAGAACGGCACCGTCACCGTTCCCTTCACCGCCAAGATGCCCGTGAAGGGCCTCGGCACCTGGACGTACACATCACAACTGCCCCTGCGCGAGCAGAACGGCCGATGGAGGGTGGACTGGCGCCTTTCACTCGTGCACCCGCACCTGAGCGGCAGCGAGAAGTTCCGTCTGGAGCGCGAGGACACCGAAGGGCCGGGCGCCGTCGACCGCGACGGCAAGGCCCTGTCGGCCGACACGCATCCATCGCTCGCCCCGGTTCTCTCCGAGGTCGCCGTGGCGTCCGGGGCCGGACCGCACGGCGCGATCCACCTCGTCGACCGGACCTCCGGGGACGTCAGGAAGACGGAGGTCACCTTCGGCAAGAAGCCGTCCCGACCCGCCGACGAGGCGGTGCGGACCACGATCGACCCCACCTGGCAGGCCGCGGCAGAGAAGGCGCTCGCCGACGAGACCGACGGCAAGGACGCCGCGCTGGTCGCCCTGCGGGTCGACAACGGCGAGATCCTTGCCGTGGCGAACTCGCCGTCCGGCTTCAACCGTGCCGTCTCCGGCACCTACGCGCCCGGCTCCACCTGGAAGATCGTGACGACCAGCGCGCTGCTGCTCAAGGGCGACGTCGCGCCGGACGACACCGTGGACTGTCCCAAGTACCTGACCGTCGGCAAGGAGTTCCACAACGTGGAGACCTCCGAGCACCGCGGCGCCAGCTTCCTGGAGGACTTCACCGAGTCGTGCAACACCGCCTTCATCAGCCTGCGCGGCAAGCTCGGCGACCGTGAGATGGGCGATGTCGCGGGCAAGTACTTCGGCGTCGGCCAGGAATGGCACACCGGCGTCCCGTCGTTCGACGGCTCGGTGCCCGAGCCCCGTGACGAGACGGAGAAGGCCGCCTCGATGATCGGGCAGGGCCGGGTCCTCGCCAACCCGCTGATCATGGCGTCCGTGACGGCGACCGCGGCCTCCGGGACGTTCCGCCAGCCGACTCTCGTACGCGGCTCCAAGGACACCACGACCACCACGGACCTGCCCAAGAACGTGGTCGGCGATCTGCGGACGATGATGCGCGCCACCGTCACCGACGGCACGGCCGACCTCCTCTCCGATCTGCCCGGCGACATCGGTGCCAAGACCGGCACGGCCGAGGTCGCCGAAGGCACCCCCAACAACGGCTGGCTGGTGGCCCGTCGGGGCAATGTCGCGATCGCCTGCGTCGTGGAGAAGGGAGTCACCGGCGGACGGTCCGCGGGCCCCGTGGTGCGGAGCCTGCTGGAATCCGTCCCCGGCGACCCCTCGTGACGGAGCGGACGTCCTGGCGCTGATCGTCAGTCGTCGACGGCGTCCATTACGTCACCGAGATCCACGAACTTGAAGTTGGTGGAAGGGCGTTCGCCGTCCCCGGGGGCGTCGTGGCCGTCCTGCACGACGAGCAGCCCGTTCGGGTACCGGGAGCCCAGCGGGGCGTTCAGCGCGGCCGCGCCGTCGCATTCCTCCGAGCCGTCGACGCCGGACGGGGCGGCGGTGACGCGGAATCCGCCCTCGTACTCGTTGGCGTCGGACACCTCGCGGTCGTAGGCGGCGAAGGTGTTGTCGCCCTGGCTGGAGGCCAGGAGGTAGCCGTCGCCGTCCTGTTCGTTCACCAGGGTCAGGCCCTCGACGTCGGCGGAGATGCGGGTGCCGCCGTAGCCCGGGTCGGCGCCCGGAGTGCACTCCTCGGTCTCTTCGTCGTACGTGCCAGGGACGCCGAACTCGCGGACCTTGTCGACGAGTTGCGGCTTGCCCGTCAGGTCGGCGGGCAGCCGCCAGATGCCGACGTCCTCCTGGCCCGCGTACAGCGTGCCCGTGGCCGGGTCGACCACCATGCCCTCCACCTGCGGGAGTTCACCGGGCTCGCCGCACGGGGACCACGAACTCCCGTCGGGCAGACGGAAGTCGGCGGGAAGGTCGAGGGTGCGGATCTTGCGGTAGCCGACCGTGCCGCCGGAACCGGGCGTGAGCTCGAGCAGCGCGATGGCGGTGCGCTCGCGGCGGCTGACCAGGGCGTAGGAGCGGCCGGTCGCCTTGTCGGTCCAGGTGGCGAGGCCGTACGCGGTGCGCTGCTCGTCGATCTCGGCCTGCGAGGAGGAGAAGACCGGGGCCGCGGCCGGGTCCGTGACGTCGGTGAGCGGGCCGCCCGCGCGGTCGCGGTCGATGCGGTGGAAGCGCAGCCGGTCGCTGCCGCGGTCACTGGTGACGGCCAGGTCGGCCCGGCCCGATGACAGCCGCAGACCGTGCACGAGGTCGACGTTGTTGAACCGGCCGGGCGCGTGATCGGGGCCCGGAGCGGCGGGCGCGGGCACCGACTGCACCTCGCGCGCGTCCAGGTCGTACACGCGCAGACCGCCCTGCTTGGCGGTGGCGATCACCAGGCTGCGCCCCGGGTCGGCGGCGTTGCGCCAGATCGCCGGGTCGTCCGCGTCGGCGTCACCGCCCGCCTCGTCGTCGTGCAGCGCGGGGGTCTCGGAGCGCGGCGTGACGGCGGGCGGCGGCGAGGCGGCCAGGGCCTGGAAGGGCACGGCGGTGGCGGCGAGCGCCGCGACCGCCGTGACGAGCGCGAGCCGTGCCGGCCGTGCGCTGGGGGACGTGACCACGTGGGGGACTCCTTCATGTCTCAGAGGCAGGGGCGAGTGTGCGGCCCGTGTGTGAAGTCTTGCCCGGAGGTAACGCGACCTGGTCGTGTGCGGGACGTGAACGTGCGGTGCTGGAGCGGCAGTTGGGGAATCCGCCGCGTGGGGCCGTGTCGACACCAGGGGGATGGGCGATGATGTGCGAATGAGAGGGTCCTGACGCCTTCTGCATCCCATCCACTGGGCTGAACTCAGGAACGTATGGGCATCTGCGTTTCCGGCGGGCCGCTGTCCGGGTACGGTCCTGCGGGAGGTGGTAGCCAGTGAGTCAGTCCCTCACGGCCGCAGGACCAGTGGCGGAGCTCGCCCTCACCGGTGACGTCGCGCGTCCGGCCCGGCTGACGGTGGCCGATCTGCTCGCCTGGCCGCAGCATCGGGTGCGGGTCAGCTTCGAGTGCGCCACCAGCGGCATGCGGCACCACCTCTTCGAGGGGCCGCTGCTGCACGACGTGCTGTCCGACGCCGGGCCGGGCTTCGACCCGGCGCGGCGCAAGGACCGGCTGCGGTTCCTGATCGCGGTGACGGGCGCGGACGGCCATCACGGCCTGCTGTCCTGGGCCGAGATCGACCCCGACTTCGGCCGGGCGCCCGTCCTGCTCGCCGTCGGCATCGACGACACCCCGCTCGACCGGGCCGGCCCGCAGCTGGTCCTGCCGCAGGACCGCTGCGGGGGACGGCACATCAGCGGCATCCGGGCCATTCATGTGGACGGCCGTTACGAGCCCCCGACGAAGAGCGCGAAGCCGTCGCCTCCTAGGGCCGATCGACGTGTACGTTCGTCGACTTGACGCGTGCGGTGACGGTGACCCCGACCGCGAGGTCCAGCTCATCGACCGCCTCCTGGGTCACCATCGACACGAGCCGGTGCGGACCCGACTGGATCTCCACCTGGGCGACGACACCGTCGGACCGCACAGCCGTGACGATCCCCGTGAGCGCGTTGCGCACCGACGTCTGCGGCGCGTCGTCATCGGGCCCCTGGCCCTGCGCCCGCTCCACGGCGAACCGCGCGAGGCCCACGCCGTCGATCGCCCGGTTCCCCGAGCCGTCCCGCTCCATCGAGAGCCGCCCGCCGTCGGCCCACCGGCGGACGGTCTCCGAACTCACTCCCAGCAGGCGCGCGGCCTGACCAATGCTGTACGTCGGCACGGCGGAACTCTAGCCGGGCGTCGGCCGGGTGCCGCGGCAGGTCACAGCCGGGGCTCCAAGTGTGCCCACGGCGCGGCCCCTTCGAGCTGAGTGGCCAGGGCAAGGAGCGGCCCCTCGCCGCCCAGCGGGCCCACGAACTGCACGCCCAGGGGCAGACCTTGCGGCGTGCGGTAAAGAGGCACCGACATGGCCGGGCGGCCGGTGATGTTGGCGAGCTGCGTGAAGGGGTTCGGAGCCAGGTTCTCCACCACGGCCCGCCTCCACAGCCGGGTCTTGCTGAGCCGGCCCGCCATGCCCGCCTTCAGCAGCCCCGCACCGACCTTCCGCGTCAGCCACGGCGTGTCCAGCTCGCCGACGCGGACCGGCGCACGGCCAAGGGTCGGGGTGAGCAGCAGGTCGTAGCGCTCGTGGAAGGCGGCCAGGCGGCGGTTGTAGGTGTTCCAGCGGGCGTGCCTGATGGTGTACTCCGTCGCGCTCACCGCGTTGCCCGCGGCGGCGATCAGACGGGTGTCGAGTTCGAACCGGTCGTCCTCGGCGCCGGTGCGGTGCTTGATCTCCGCCATGGTCGCCGCCTCCGCCACCGCGTACATCGACATGAAGTCGTCGGCCAGACGCACCCCGTCGATGTGCGGCTCGGCCTCCTCGACGTCGTGCCCGAGCCCGGTGAGCAGCTTCACGGCGAGGTCGACGGCCTCGACCGCCTCCCGGGCCACGGGGGTGCCGATGGGGGAGCGGGTGCTGACGCCGATGCGGAGCCTGCCGGGCGTGCGGCGGGCCAGTTCCGCGTACGGGGTGTCGGGGCGCGCGGCAAGGAACGGCCCGCCCGCATCGGGGCGGGTGGTGAGCGTGTCCAGGAGGGCCGCGCTGTCGCGGACGGTACGCGAGACGACGCCGTTGCTCGCGGCGCCAAGGAGGAGCTCGGCGTGGCCGGGACCCGCGGGCACCAGGCCCCGCCCCGGCTTGAGGCCGAACAGGCCGCAGCACGCGGCGGGGATGCGGATCGAGCCGCCGCCGTCGTTCGCCCCGGCCGCGGGGACGATGCCCGCGGCCACCGCCGCGGCGGAGCCGCCGGACGAACCGCCCGGCGTGTGGGCGAGGTTCCAGGGGTTGCGGGTCGCGCCCGTGACCTCCGGCTCGGTGATGCCCTTGATGCCGAACTCGGGGACATTGGTCTGCCCGAAGATCACCAGGCCCGCCTCGAGCCAGCGCCGCACCGCCTCACTGTGCTCGGCGGCCACGTCCGCCTGGGTGGCGCGCGAGCCGCGTCCGGTGGGCCGGCCCGCGTAGTCCTGCATCAAGTCCTTGATCAGGAACGGCACTCCGGCGAGCGGCCCGGAGAGCTCCTGGGCGGCGCGCTCGCGGGCGATGTCATGCATGGGCCGGATGATCGCGTTGATCTTCCCGTTCACGGCATCGGAACGGCTGACGGCCGCCTCCAGGAGTTCGCCCGGCGTGACCTCGCCCCGGGCCACCAACTCGGCGAGTCCGACCGCGTCATGAGCCCTGTAGTCGCCGTACTCCACCGCGTACCCCCTGAGAGCCAGAAACCATGGTCCCGTGGAGCGTAGATCGTGGACGGTCGGCATAGGAATGGGGCGGCCGCTTCCCGCCACGGGGTGGACCGCCGCCCTAGGCTTCCCCAGGCACCGACCCCGACCCCAGGAGCGCACCCCGTGTTCGACCCCGCACCCGCGTACCCGTACCCCGACGCCCACGGACCGGACGAGAAGCCCGCGCCGCATGCCCTGCTCGCGCCCGTGCTCGGGTTCCTGGGGACCTGGCACGGCCGGGGCGAAGGCGAGTACCCGACGATCGACGGGGACTTCACGTACGCGCAGGTGGTCACCTTCAGCCACGACGGCCGCCCCTTCCTGCACTACGAGGCGCGGGCCTGGCTGCTCGACGCCGACGGCGCGCCGCTGCGTCCGTCGGCCCGGGAGAGCGGCTGGTGGCGGCTGCAGCCCGACGGCCGGGTCGAGGCGCTGATCACCCAGCCCACCGGCATCGCGGAGATCGCGGTCGGGCATGCGGCCGACGGCACCGTCGACCTCTCCACCTGCGACGTGGCCCGCACCCCCACCGCCAAGGAGGTCGAGGCCACCCGCCGCCGCTACACCCTGACCGACGACGGCACGCTCACCTTCGTCCACGACCTCGCGGCGGTCGGCCTGCCGCTGCAGCACCACCTCTCCGCACACCTGAGCCGCAAGCCGTAGGGCGGGCGCGGGCGGCGCTGTGACGTACCCCATGGAAAGATCAAAGTGACCAGGGGTTACCATATGAGCGCCGCCTAGCTCGAAAGATAAACCTGTGACTGTCAATGACGACTCGTTCACCAACTGGAAAAACCGCGAGGAGATCGCGGAATCGATGATCCCGATCATCGGGAAGCTGCACCGTGAGCGGGACGTGACGATCCTGCTGCACAGCCGCTCCTTGGTGAACAAGTCGGTGGTCAGCATCCTGAAGACGCACCGCTTCGCCCGGCAGATAGCCGGTGAGGAGCTCTCGGTCACCGAGACGCTGCCGTTCCTGCAGGCCCTCACCACGCTCGATCTCGGCCCGTCCCAGATCGACATCGGCATGCTCGCCGCGACGTACAAGTCCGACGACCGCGGTCTGACGGTGGAGGCGTTCACCGCCGAGGCCGTCGCCGGTGCCACGGGTGCCAACAAGATCGAGTGCCAGGAGGGCCGCGACGTCGTCCTCTACGGCTTCGGCCGTATCGGCCGCCTCGTCGCCCGCCTGCTCATCGAGAAGGCCGGCTCCGGCAACGGACTGCGGCTGCGCGCCATCGTCGTACGCGGTGGAGGCGACCAGGATCTGGTCAAGCGCGCCTCGCTGCTGCGCCGCGACTCGATCCACGGCCAGTTCCAGGGCACGATCACCGTCGACGAGGCGACCAGCACGATCCTCGCCAACGGCAACGCGATCAAGGTGATCTACGCCAACGACCCGTCCGAGGTCGACTACACGGCGTACGGCATCAAGGACGCCATCCTCATCGACAACACGGGCAAGTGGCGCGACCGCGAGGGTCTCTCCAAGCACCTGCGCCCCGGCATCGACAAGGTCGTCCTGACCGCTCCGGGCAAGGGCGACGTCCCGAACATCGTCCACGGCGTCAACCACGACACGATCAAGCCCGACGAGCAGATCCTGTCCTGCGCCTCGTGCACCACGAACGCGATCGTCCCGCCGCTGAAGGCCATGGACGACGAGTACGGCGTGCTGCGCGGCCACGTGGAGACCGTCCACTCGTTCACGAACGACCAGAACCTGCTGGACAACTACCACAAGGCCGACCGTCGCGGCCGCTCCGCGCCGCTGAACATGGTCATCACCGAGACCGGTGCGGCCTCCGCCGTCGCCAAGGCGCTGCCCGACCTCAAGGCGCCGATCACCGGCAGCTCGATCCGCGTCCCCGTCCCGGACGTCTCGATCGCCATCCTGAGCCTGCGCCTGGGCCGCGAGACCAGCCGCGACGAGGTCCTCGAGTACCTCCGCGACGTCTCGCTGCACTCGCCGCTCAAGCGTCAGATCGACTTCACCACGGCCCCCGACGCCGTCTCCATGGACTTCGTCGGCTCGCGTCACGCCTCGATCGTCGACGCCGGTGCCACCAAGGTCGACGGCGACAACGCGATCCTCTACCTCTGGTACGACAACGAGTTCGGCTACTCGTGCCAGGTCATCCGGGTCGTCCAGACCGTCTCCGGGGTGGAGTACCCGACTTACCCGGTCCCGCAGGTCTGATCCTGAGGGTTCACAAGGCCTGAAGAACGACCGATCCGGTGTCCCGCGCTGCGGGGCACCGGATCGTCGTCGTTCAGGCGGCCCGCAGGCCCCGGACGTCGACCGGCAGCCCCGTCGCGAACGACTCGTTCGCGGCGAGCCCGGTGACCAGGGAGCGCGCCCCGTCCCGGGCGTCCGCCGCGCGCCCCAGCGGGTCCGTGGAGCCGGGCGACCGCTCGCCGAAGAGGTCGGCGAGCATGCGTACGTCGCCGCCGCCGTGCCCGCCCTCGCCCGTGGGCACCTTCACCTCGCGCGGCTCCTCCCAGAACCGGCGCACCAGGAGCCGGGTGCGGCCGGCCTCGTCGCCGACCGCCGCGCCGTGCAGCACCGGGCTCGCGCCGTCGGTCCGTACGTCGGGGCGGGTCCAGGTGGACTCCTCGACGAGCAGCTCGACGCGTCCCTCGCTGCCGTTGAAGGCGATCCGGTAGCCCTCCCACGGTGCGTACGCGGTGAGGTGGTACGTCAGGGTCGCGCCGCAGGCGTAGCGCACGAGCACTGCCATGTCGTCCTCGATGCTCACCCCGGGGCCGAACACGTTCTGGTCGCGGTGGTAGCCGTCCGCCGCCTCGGCGTCCAGGTAGAGGGCGGTCAGCGCGGACGAGCCGGCGAGGCGGAGGGCGAAGGGGTCGCTCTCGGCGGCGGGCGAGCCGTGCGCGCGGGTGTAGTCGCGGGCCAGGCCGCGCCGGTGGCCCGCCTCCGCGCCGTAGAAGAAGAGCCCGCCCTGCGCGTACACGGTCTCGGGCTCGGTGCCGAGCCACCAGTTGACCAGGTCGAAGTGGTGGGTCGCCTTGTGCACCATCAGGCCGCCGGAGTTGGCCTTGTTCCGGTGCCAGCGGCGGAAGTAGTCGGCGCCGTGCCGCAGATCGAGCAGCCACTCGAAGGAACCTCGACAAGGCGAGCGCGATCCACGCGTCGCACTGGTTCATGAGGTCCGAGCCCATTCCGGCCGTCGCATTTCCTGGGCCTTCTTCGGGGACTTCGAGCCGGCACCCGGCGAGTACTTCGCCTACCGCGCCGTAATGCACCTGAAGGGACTGACATGGTGAGCGTCTCTGATTAGCTTGGTGATCCCGTGTCAGACGTGGTGTCTGGCTCGGGTTCTGCCCATCGTGGAGGGGTGGCGTGAGCGTGCAGGTGAAAGCCCGCACCCTGTGCTGCTCCTCGTGGCCGGTGACCGGCTGTGGAAGGTGCGCTGATCGTTGTCACGCCCTGGTGCCGGTGGGCTGCGCGAGGCAGCCGGGTCCGGTCCTTGTGAGCGTGTCCCTCCGGACGCTTGCCCGCCAGACCGCGCGGTCTGGCGGGGGAGGGTGTCCGGCGTCGCCTGGGCGTCGGACGTGTGGAATGGTGCCGGGTGGGCCCGGTCTTGGATCGGTCCCGGCTGGTCTTCGGCGCGGGGGTGATGACCGCGTCCGCTTCGAGCTTGTCGATCACGGCGCGGATCGTCATGGCCCCGCTGGCGCGGTCTACGACGGTCTTGGCCTGGTGAGTGAGGCCGCGGGCGGCGATACGTTTCCACGCACCTGTGTCTCGGTCCCCCTGCCAGCCGCAGGAGCCGCAGAGCGCCCACTTCCAACCGGGTGTGGTGGGCCGGTCGGGGGCTTTGCGGTGCCGCAGCACGTCCAAACAGTGTGGGCAGTACCTGGACGTGCCCCGCGCCGGAACGGTTACCACGGCGATACCGGCTTCGGCAGCGACGTGCCGCATCCGGTCCACAATCCGGCCGCGCACCGCTTGGGACAGGCGGGTGTTGTGGGTGCGGCCCATGCTGCGGGCTTCCATCGACCGGAGGTCTTCGACGTAGATGACGCTCGCTCCGGCGGCGATGGCCTGGTCGACGGCCCAGCGGGCGGCAGCCCACGCGAGGGCGTCGTTGAGGTTCGACCGCCGGTCGGACACGTGCCGGAGCTCGTCGGCCAGGACCGCATGCCGACCGGCCAGATGGTGCTGTTCGGTCCCGCCGATGAGCCGCTGGTAGTGGTCGGCCTTCGCGTGCAGGTGCTCGGACTGGCGGCGCATCCGGTGCTGTTTCGCCACAACTCCGGCGGCGCGGAACATGCCGCCGCTACCGAGGGCGGTGATGGTGCCGTCTGCGTAGAGCCGGGCGGCTCCGGCGGACAGCAGGGTGTTCAGGCCCCAGTCCACGCCCAGTGCGACTGTGTGTCCGCTGTGCTGCGTCTTGGGGACGGCGTGGGTGTAGGCGAGATCGGCCCGCACTCTGCCCTGGTGGATGCGCAGGGTGGGCAGGTGGAGAACCGAACCGGCGGGGATCGTCGGCGGCAGCTTGATGGGGCAGGCCACCCACGTCCAGTCCGTGTAGGACCGCGGATCAGGGCGGGTCGGCAGTTGCAGCCGCAGCAGCGCCCGGCCCGGCTCGTCGGCACGTTCGATGGTGGCCTGCTGCCCATCGCAGGCGGACAGCAGCAGCATGTGCGCCGTCCGGGGCGCAGCCTCCACCTCGAACCCGTCAGTCGGTGTCCGGCCGTGCTTCTTGACGAAGGCGGCGATCTGCCGGGTGCGGGATGTGATGACGCCGGACGGCAGAGCCCGCCCGCCGGGTACCGCCTCCCGTACTGCGTCCCATTCCTTGGGGCTGCGCTTGGCGGGGTCGGCGGGCCAGGTCGCGAGCACCCCGGCGGTGAGGTTGGCGCGCCACTTCGCCGAGCGCAGCGTCCGCCCGGCCTGTTCCTGGGCCATGCGCACGATGCGGTCATTGACCCGGATTCCCTCCGGTGGTGTGGCGGTCCAGCCCAGGCGGCGAAGCGCCATCCAGGCATTCGACGGCAGTCTCCGGCCGCCGGGGTCTTCTCCGGAGGCGAGTGCGTCCACATCGGCGGCATTCCAGTGCTTGCCGGTGAGCGTGCTGACCATGCCGGACACCAGGTCCACGGTCCAGCCGACTCGCTCGGCCAGCGTGGTGTGGGTGAGGAGTTCGCTGGTCTTCTCGTCAACCGAGGTGCGCAGCACGCCGCGGGCGCATGCGGTGCGGGCCGTCTCGCCCTCGGCCTGCGGCAGCTTCCGGCTCACCAACGCCCCCTCACCCGTGGTGCTGTCATCCGATCAACGACACGCCCGCGAGAAGGTCACACATTCGATCCACGCACTCACCTACGGCACCGAGGCCTGTACCGGACACACGACATGACACCAACAGATGAGCCATCACTACGGATACCAGAGGAATCACATGAGCCTCCCGCACCCGCTGCCCGGGGCCGTCGGCCTCTCGCACCTCAGCGCCTACGACTGGGAGGCCGCCGACGGAGTGTGCGGCGGCAGCCCTCATCTGCACCTGGTGTGCACGGAGGCCTATGTCGTCACCGGCGGCCGCGGCGCCGTCCAGACGCTCAGCCCCGACGGCTACCGCGACGTCCCCCTGGAGGCGGGCTCGGTCGCCTGGTTCACGCCGGGCACCGTGCACCGCATGGTGCAGGGCGGGGAGCTGCGGATCACCGTGCTGATGCAGAACAGTGGTCTGCCCGAGGCCGGGGACGCGGTCTTCACCTTCCCGCCCGACGTGCTCGCCGATCCCGAGCGGTACGCCGCGGCGGCGCGGCTCCCTGCGAAGTCCGGCCCGGAGGCGGAGGCCGCCGCACGCAAACGCCGCGACCTGGCCGTCGAGGGCTATCTGCCGCTGCGCGATGCGCTCAGGGCCGGGGACAACGGCCCGTACCTGGAGTTCCAGCAGACCGCGGCCCGGCTCGTGCGGGACAAGGTCCCCACGTGGCGTGAGCTGTGGCGGGCGGGCGCGCTGGCCACGGCCGAGCGCACCGGCGCGCAACTCGCCGCGCTGGAGGCGGGCAGCCCCGACTACCTCGCGGGGTCTGGCTCGTACGACACCGCTCCCTCGCGGCGCGGCGGCTACGGCATGTGCGGCCGCCGCGACGAGTACGAACTGCCGGGCACCACGCTCCCGTACCACGGTGAGTAACGCTCCCACAACAGAAGCGCCCCAGCTCTCCACGGCCCGCGCGGTGGTCCGCTCCACCCGTGAGCCTCAACCCGCCACGGCAGGGCGGTACTTGGCGCTGCTGCGTGAACGGTTCCGTGCCGGTGACCTCGCCGCGGGTGCCGTCGCGCTAGCCGGGGTGCTGCTGTTCGCGGCGGACCTGGCGCTTGCGGGGGCCGGGCTGCCGGGGGCGCGGGTGTTCGCCGTGACGGCCGGGGCGATCGGGGCGATCGGGGCGTGCGCCGTGATCGTGGGGCTGCGCGCCTGCGCCCGCCCCGCGTCCCTCACGGACTGGCGCGCCGCGGTGCTGTGCGCCTGGATGATGCTGCCGCTCGCGTTCCTGGCGCCGGGACCGCTGGCCCTGGCGCTCACGGCCATCGACGTACGCAACGTACGAGACATGGACGGCCTTCCTAGAAACCGCCGATCGGTGCCGAGGCGTGGCTGACCGGCACGGTGTGGGTGATCCAGGAGGGGCCGACGAGGAGGTGGAGCAGGAAGGAGGTCGGTTCCGGGAGGTAGTTGGGGACGCCGTGGCGCAGCGCGAGGCCGCTCTGGAGGTGGGTGCTGGGGGCGATGGCCAGGGTGCTGCCCGCTAAGGGGGCGATGATGGGGCGGTGCACATGCCCCGCCAGAACGCGGGCGGCATTCCCGTGCCGGGCGAGCACCCGACCCAGCTCCTCGCCGTCGTCGAGCCGCATCCCGTCGAGGAACGGTATGCCGATCGCGATCGGCGGATGGTGCAGGCAGACGACGGCCGGAGTCGACGGCCGACGGGCCAGGGCCCCGTCGAGCCAGTCCAGTTGCGCGGCTCCGAGGTGCCCGCCTCCTGAGTGGGGCACCTGTGAGTTCAGGACGACGAGTGTGAACGCGGCGAAGTCCACGCCGTAGTGGGCCTGTTCGCCCTCCCCGACGAAGCGCGTTCCGGCGAACTCGTTCAGCAGCGCATCGGGTTCGTCGTGATTGCCTGCCACCAGGTGCAGGGGGAGGGGAAACCGGCGGATCAGTTCGTGGAGGATCCGGTACTCCTCCGGACTGCCGTGATCCACCAGATCGCCGGTGATCACCATGCAGTCCGGGCGGGGGTCGAGCGCGAGGACTCGGCCGAGCGCCCGGTCGAGGGGGCGGGGGGGGGGGGCCCCCCGCGGGGGGGGGGGGGGGGGGGGGGGGGGGGGCCCCCCCGGGGGGGGGGGGGCGCCCCCCCCCCCCCCCCCCGCGTCCCGGCAACCGCCTCGGCGACATCTCGGCGGCGATCTGGGC
>NZ_JBHYIG010000003.1:17696-32290 GCF_042740015.1 Streptomyces sp. NPDC059037 | reverse complement strand
GGGGGGGGGGGGCGCCGGGCGCGCCCGGGCCCCGCGCCCGGGTCGCGGCCCGGGGGGGCAACCCCCGCGGGGGGCCGGTCGTGAGGTGCGGATCGCTGAGATGCGCGATGGCTGTCGTCATCCTCGAACGTTCCAACGCCCTTGAGGGGAAGGTCAATCGGCGACTGCCGGCGCGAGTACCTCAGCGCACCACTGACGGAAGGTCGTGGGCGCGTTCTCGGGAGTGCTCGGCGCGGTGGCGCCGTAGTAGCCCTGGTCGTTCAGGGAATCCGTCATGTCGGCAAGGCCCTGCGCCCAGGCCTCGCTCGCCCCGAAGCGCATCATCGTCGCCTTGTAGTCCGCGCCGGTGGTCTGCTGCGCGCGCACCGGACGGCCGATGACCTCGGCGACGACCTGCGCCATGGCCTCGGGGGACAGGTCGTCGGGGCCGACCAGCGGGACGTCGGCCTGCCCGGTCCAGGAGGTGTCGAGCAGCAGCCGGGCCGCCGTGGCGGCGATGTCGCGGGTGGCGCAGGTGCGCAGGACACGGTCCGGAGCCAGCGCCAGGCGGAGCGTTCCCGTCGCGCGGACCGATTCGGCCTGGCCCAGCAGGTTCTCCATCAGGAACGGCGGGCACAGCGCCCGGTAGTGCGCGCCCATCGCGGAGATCGCCTCGTCCGCGGCGAGCGACGCCGAGATCTGCCCGGCGTTCTTCGCCACTCCGCGGCCCAGGGTCGAGACGCCGACGACCCGCTCGACACCCTGGTGCCCGGTCACCTCGCGCAGCGGCTCGGTGAAGTCGCGGAAGTGGCCCTCGACACTGGCGGCCCCAGGCGTCGGGGGCACCAGCCAGAACAGGCGGTCGGCGCCCGCGCACGCCTCCTTCAGGACGGCCGGGTCGGCATGCGATCCCCGTACGACGTCGACGTGTTCGCGCGCCCGCTCGGAGAGACGGGCGGGGTCGCGGGCGATCACCCGGATCGGCGGGGTGCCTTCGGGGGCGTCGAGGAGGCGGTCGAGGACCTGGCGGCCGATCTGCCCGGTCGGGGTGGTGATGACGATCATGAACAACTCCCATAGGGATACGTCGAGTTGGAGATGGCAGGTGGTGCTTGAGGAGGCTTCGGCGGCTGCTTCGCCGGATGTCGTCGAGCCTGCTGCCTCGCGCGCCCGAACTGAAGGACCGATCAGCTCCCGCTTGTTACCCTCAGGGCAATACCGACCGGAGGGGGAGAGCGTGGAGTCGCGCCCGCTGAGCTACTTCGTCGCCGTCGCCGAGGAGCTCAACTTCGCCCGCGCCGCGGAGCGCCTCGGCATCTCCCCGCCGCCCCTGTCCCGCGCCATCCGCCGGCTTGAGGCGGACCTTGGCGTCACCCTCCTCGAGCGGACCACCCACAGCGTGACGCTGACCCCGGCAGGGACGGTGCTGCTCGCCGAGGCGAGGATCGCCCTCGACGCCCTGCGGGCCGCCGCCCGCCGGGCGCAGCGCGCGGCCTCCCCGGAGCCGAAGCTGGTCCTGGCCGTCAAGGCGGACGGGGACGCGGGACTCCTGGAGCCGATCCTGGAACGTCACGCATCCGATCCCGCGGCCGTGCCCGTCGCCGTCCGGCTGTGCGCCTGGCACGAACAGCCGCGGCTCCTGCGTCAGGGGGAAGCCGACGTGGCCCTGGTGCACGAGCCCTTCGACCGCACCGGCGTGGACAGCGAGGCACTGGTCGCCGAACCGCGTGTCGTGGCACTCGCCGCCACGCACCCGCTCGCCGGCAAGGACCAGGTGGCACTCGCCGATCTCGGCCTGCGCCCCGGCGATGTGCACCGCTTCATCGACGAGACCCGCGGCAGGGGCCACGACCTCGCCCAACTCCTCACCCTCGTCGGCCTTGGCGACGTCACTCCCTTGTTCCCCGTCTCGGTGGCCGACCGCTACCCACGCCCCGGTGTCGTCTACCGGCCGGTCACGGACGCACCGCCCGCGGTCCTCGCCGTCGCCTGGCCGCAGCAGTCCCGCTCGACGGACGTGGCGGCACTCGTCCGCGCCGCCACGTCCGTGGCGGAGGCGGGCCAGGGGTGAGTGCGGCAGCGCCGGCGGGCCTGCGCGGGACCCCCTTGTCATGGCGCGGGACCCTCCTGTCATGGCGCGGGACCCCCTTGTCATGACCGCTGCGGTATAACCGGCGCATGATCTACCACGCCGTGCCGCTCAGCGAGTGGAGCGCCCAGCCCGACCGCCCGTACGCCCCCGCTTCGCTCGCGGAGGAAGGGTTCGTCCACTGCTCCCCTGACGAGCCGACAACTCTGGCCGTCGTCAACGCCTTCTACCGGAGCGCGCCGCGGCCGCTGCTGGTGCTCTGCCTCGACGAGGACCGTCTCACCGCCCGGGTGGAACACGAGGCGGCGGCCCCCGCTCCGCCGCCCGGTGTCGCCGAAGACACCCTGTTCCCCCATGTGTTCGGGCCCGTCAACCGTGACGCCGTCGAGCGGATCCTGGAGGTCGAATGGGACGAGGAGGGCTCGGCCAGGGGGTTGAAGCAGGCGAGCTGACACACGCGGCGAGCCCCGCCGACGGTCAGCGGGCCAGCAGGTCCCGCAGGGCCTTGGCGATGTCGGCGGGCGCCTCCTCCGCCATGAAGTGCCCGCACGAAACGGTGGAGTGGCGCAGGTCGGCCGCCCACGCTCCCCACAGCGCCGCCGCCTCGAAGCCGAGTGCGGCGCCCCAGTCCTGCTGGAGGACCGTCACGGGCATGGTCAGCCGGTTGCCCGCCGCGCGGTCCGCCCGGTCGTGGTCGACGTCGACGCCCGCCGAAGCGCGGTAGTCCGCGACGATGGAGGGCACGGCGTCGCGGCAGGCCCGCAGATAAGCCGCGCGGATTTCACCAGGGACGGCATCGGCGTCATGGGCCCACACGTCGAGGAAATGACCGAAGAACTCGTCCGCGCAGGCGGCGATCATCTTCTCGGGCAGTCCGGCCGGCTGGGCCATGAGGTACAGATGAAAGCCGACGGCCGCGGCCGTGCCGTGCAGGGCCTCCCACATGTCGAGGGTGGGCAGCACGTCGAGGCAGGCCAGATGGGTGATCACGTCCGGATGGTCGAGCCCCGCACGGAAGGCCACCAGCGCTCCCCGGTCGTGCCCGGCCAGGGCGAAGCGGTCGTGCCCGAGGCTCTTCGCCAGGGCGACGACGTCACCTGCCATGGTCCGCTTGGAGTAGGTGTCGGGGCCGTCCTCCACGGGCTTGTCGCTGTCGCCGTAGCCGCGCAGGTCGGGGCAGACGACGGTGTGATCGGCGGCGAGGTCGGCGGCGACATGGCGCCACATCAGGTGCGTCTGCGGGAAACCGTGCAGCAGGACGACCGGCGGGCCCGAACCGCCGACCGCCGCGGTCAGGGTGACGCCGTCGGCCACCGGCACGCGGTGGCGGTCGAATCCGTCGATGGTGGGTTCCATGGCTGCGCTCATTTCGATGCGGAGGGGTCTCGCCGGTCGGTGTCCGGAAGTTGTCCGGTGTCCCGAATGTGTCCGGTGTCCCGAACATGGTCGGTGTCCCGGATGTGTCCCGGTCAGGCGATGGGTCAAGCCTGCGGGGCCTCGATGAGCAGCCGATGAACGCGCTGTACGTTGAGGTCGGCGGGCCGAGGCAGGTGCGGGCCGTGCCGGATGCCGTGCGGCGCACCCGTGCCGGGATCGCCGACCCCGACCGGCCCACCGGATCGTTCCTCTTTCCTCGGGCCGGCCGGCGAAGCACAGCGTGGGACGGAAGGACGGGCGGGACGTGCACGTGGACTTCGGGGTGCTCGGCCCCGTCGCTGCCTGGGACGAGGACGGCGCGGCCGTCCCGCTCAAGGGGCCGAGGCACCGGGCGGTCCTCGCCCGGCTCATCGTGGCCCGGCGGCGCGTCGTCCCGGTCGCGCGCCTGGTGGAAGACCTGTGGGAGGAGCCCCCTGCGGACGCGGTCGGCACGATCAGGACGTTCGTCGCCGGTCTGCGCCGCGCGATCGAACCGGACAGGCCGCCCCGGGCGCCGGCCCGCCTGCTCGTCACCGAGGGACCGGGATATGCGCTGCGGGCGGCCCCCGATGACGTCGACGCCTGGCGGTTCGAGAAAGACGTCGAGTCCGCCGCCGAACTCCCGCCGGGGCGGCTCGTGGCCCGGCTCACCGACGCGCTCGCGACCTGGCGCGGTCCCGCCTACGCCGACTTCGCGGACGAGCCGTGGGCCCGCGCCGAGCGCTCCCGGCTCACCGAACTGCGCCTGCACGCCGTCGAGCGCCGCGCCGAGGGCAGGATCGCCCTGGGCGCGGCCGCCGAGGCGGTGCCGGACCTCGACGCCCATGTCGCCGACCACCCGTGGCGCGAAGACGCCTGGCATCTGCTCGCGACGGCCCTGTACCGGTCGGGACGCCAGGCCGACGCGCTGTCCGTGGTCCGCCGCGCACGGCGCATGCTCGGCGAACACCTCGGGGTGGACCCGGGCCCGCGGCTGCGCCGCCTCGAAGCGGACATGCTGCGCCAGGAGGACCATCTGGACCCGGGCCCCGGCGGAACGGCGGCCCAGGTCTGGGCCCAGGCGGCAGCGGCGTACGAGAACGTGGTGCCCGCACGCTCCCGCGCCCGTCTGGAATCCACGGCCGGTCTGATGCGGGACCTGGCGGTGACCGGAGGCGGGGGGGGGGGGGGGGGGCGCGCGCCCCCCCCGGGCGCGCGGGGCGCGGCCCGGGCCGCCCCGGGGCCCCCCCCCCCGGGGGCGTGCCGCCCCACCCCCCCCCCCCGGGCCCCCCGGCCCCCCGACTCCTCACCGGGCAGGGCGCGGGGGGTCGACCACCCGGTGAGGAGCAGGGAAGGGCGTCACGCTCGCGCAACGCCGCCGACGCGGGGTCCTGCGGCTGCTGCACCCGCCCGGCCATCAGAACGTACAACACGTGTTCATTAATGTCACCTATCTCTTGAAACCGGTCGACCCGGAGGAGAGGCTAGCGGTCACGCCCCACCTCCCAGCCGTCAGCGAACTCCCCCCGGCGCCGGGCCAACATTGCCAACTCGTGGACTGCGGCACGCGCTTCCGCCGGGACCTCCCCCTTACCCCTCCGAACGACGCGTGGAGCCTCAAGTGCGAGGCGAGCGATCCTCTCCACGTCGAGCCCCCCCCTCACCTGCATCCCCGATGGGGGCTACGCCGCCAGGTCTCTGCCGCCCCGTCGTCACGGTCAACCCCTCCGCCTCGCACACCGCAAGCTGCGGAATGCCGTCGCCGTGCACCTCCACAACCCCTCCACGGCGCCCACGCCGTTGACGTGCACTGTTGTTCAACTGCTGGCCTATAACTTGATGTTGACCATACGGGTGATCTTGCAACCGGAGGGCTTCCCCGAACAGTACGCTCGCCTCCTCGCTCCCCCGAGCCTTACGGACAGTCACCGACCCTATCCAGTCTTGCACTTTGCTGCAACGATGGTGCAACGTAGTGCATGCACGTGGAAGATCGAACAGGCCGGGACTGATGACCGAAGACAGAGACATTGGCGGCCCAGGGCAGTCGTCGTGCGACGACCTGATCCAGGAGTCCAAGCACGCAGTCGCTACGCGCCTGCGTCACATCAGGCAGCATCACCCTGAAGGTCCGTTCACCCTCGCTGTGCTGGCTGAACGGTCTGGAGTGTCACAACGGACGCTGGCCCAGCTGGAGTCCGCAGAGGGCGCCAATGTCACGCTGGAAACACTCGTGAAGCTGTCTCACAGCCTCGGAATTCCCCGGCCGGGCTACTTCATCGACGACGTGGTCTTTCGACAGGTCAACGCCGAGCTGGCGACGCTCGCAGAGATGCGCAAGCACAAGGTCCAGGGTGTGGCGCTACGGACCTCTGCCCCCACGGATCTGCCCCCAGCCTCCGTTGAAGAGCTCACTCAACTGCTGAGCGGCATCCTCAGCGATGCCGCCAAGGCGCGAGATGCACTGCAGGAGCTACCGTCCGCCCAACCCCCCACGCCCCCACACGAAAGCGGCAGTTAGCCAGATCATGGCAAGAGCACCAGGCCGGCGGATACCCGGCGGAGAAGAGAAGAACCTACGCCTGCGCTGCGCTGAGCGCGTGAGGGACCTCAACCTTCCGAACGGCAAAGACCTCACCATCCCCGCACTCTGCGAACACCTGGCCCAAAGCCGCCGCCACCCCTTGGACGTCGTCACGGTCCCGCTACCGGACGGGTGTCCCGATGGCCTGCTGGTCGAGACGGGCACACAGGACTTCATCGTCCTGGAGCAGCGCCTTGCACCCGTGCATCGGCGGCAGGTGTTCTTTCACGAAGTCGGGCACCTCATCTGCGGCCACCAGGGGTCACACCCACTTCCTGTCTCGGTGATCCAGAAGCTGCTGCCTTCGCTGTCTCCAGACCTGGTGAAACGCGTGCTCTGCCGGGATCACTCGCAGACGGAGGATGAGGATGAGGCCGAGTACACGGGCTCCCTCATCGGACGCCAGGTCAGTAACTGGGCCCCCCAGCGCACCTGGCACGTCCCCCCAGACGCCCAGGCCCTGGTAGAGCGTCTATCCGTACTCGAACCCCCACGGCGATAGCAGCGAGATGAACGACTTCCTGTATCCGATAGTTGCCTCGGTTTCCCTCATCGCGCTGCTGTTCAAGCTCCGCGTCCTGCGCAACGACCGTTCTCCAGCCCAAGTGGCTCTGATCGGCAACTTCTTCCTTATGTTCGTGACCTTCACCGTCTCGACACCCGTGGTCTGGGCCGCCGTCAGCAGCGCCGTCGGCATCACGAACTTCTCAGGACTACTGACGCAATCAGCCGTGATCCTCTCGGCAGCCTGCCAACAGCTGGTGCTACTCCACCTCACGCACAATGCAGAGGATGCCTGGCGCAAAGCCCGTCCTCGACTCATCGGCCTCGGTCTGGTTCTGGCCGCCATGATCACCTTGTTCGCCTCAGCCACAAGCCTCGGCGAGCGACCGGATGACTTTGCACTGGCCAAAGCTCAGTACTACCCCGCCTACCTCGGCGTCTACTTGCTCGGGTACATCGCGAACCAGATCGACGTAGGCATCTTGGGGTGGCGATGCGCGAAGGTCGCTCCCACGCCGTGGCTCAAGCGCGGGTTGTACTTGATCGCGCTGACCCTTCCCTTCGCGATGATCTACGGCGGGTGTCGCCTTGCAGACATCATCGCCGGCCAGTTCGGTACAAGTGGGCACGGTTGGGAGCCCGTTGCACAGATCGCGGTGACCGTCGCCACCATCATCAAGACCGCCGGATGGACGGTGCCCGACTGGGGGCCGACCCTGAGTGCGGCGTGGCAGCGAGTCGACGACTGGCGCGCGTACAGGGAGCTGGCATCACTCCACAGAGCGGTGACCGCGGCTGTTCCTGAGACCATCTTGGCCCTGGACAATCACGTCGACCTCCGAACTCGGCTGTACCGGCTCATGGTCGAAGTTCGCGACGCCCAGTGGGCACTGCGTACATGGATGACGGTCGAGCACGAAGCAGAAATGCGGTGCAGGTCGCAGTCGATTGGGCTCGAAGGGGCCAATCTCGCCGCCGCTGTGGAGGCAGAGCAGCTCCGATACGCGCTCCGAGCCAAGAAGCTGTCCGCCCAGCCGCATACACATGCCCCCTGCCCCAGAGTCGCTGAACCCCAGGATCTGGCTGCTGAACTGGAGTTCCAGCGGAGGCTGGCTCGAGCCTTCAAAGCCGCGGCCTCTGCCGAGTCAGTCTTCCGCCGCAAACTGACGAGAGCCTTCAAGGGCTCCGCCCATACCTGTGCCACACCCATCTCGGCAGCGGCCCCAGCCTCGCGACCGGAAGGCACGGCATGAGCAAATCAACTGGCCTTCCGCGCCCATTCGACAGCGCGCTCCTCACAGATCCCTACCCGGCGTATGCACGGATGCGAGCTACCGGATCCGTTCATCGCGTTGCGCTCCCCGATGGTGCACCGGTCTGGCTCGTACTCGACGAAGCCTGTGTGCGAGCCGGACTCACCGATCCACGTCTCTCTGTGAACAAGGCTCACTCAGGAACCGGATACAAGGGGTTCACTCTGCCCCGGGCCCTGGACGCCAACCTCCTGAACCTCGATGAAGGCGACCATGCACGCTTGCGTCGTCTCGTTGCCCACGGATTCACGCCCCGTCGAGTAGAAGGTCTGCGCTCAACGATCCGAGACGCAGCGAACAGACTTGCTGACACCCTCTCCTCGAACGAACAAGGCGATGTAGTCGCCGACTTCGCCATCCCTCTGCCGCTGACGGTCATCAGCGACCTACTCGCAGTCCCTGAATCTGACCGTCGCCCCTTCGCTGCATGGGTCCGGAACATGTTCACGCCTGAACATCCCGGACAGATTCGCGACGCCGTGAGCGCCATACACGCGTTCCTTGGGGGCCTCGTCGAAAACCGTCGGCGGAGCCCCGGAGACGACCTCCTTTCTGCGCTCATCTCGGCCCGCGACGAGGGGGACCGCCTCAGCGAAGACGAACTCGTATCCCTGGCCTTTCTGATCCTCATGGCTGGCGTCGAGAACGTGCAACACCTCATCAGCGCGGGACTACTGACCCTGCTGCGCCACCCTGACCAACTCGCGGAGATCCGCTCCAACCCAGGCCTGCTGCCCTCAGCTGTCGAGGAACTGCTCCGCTACGCCCACCCCAACCAGATGGCTATCCGCCGCTTTGCTACGGAAATCATCGAGATCGGCGGCGTACAGATCCCGAAGGGCGACACAGTCATGCTCTGTCTCGCCGCTGCCCACCGAGATCCTGCTCGATACCCGGCTGCAGACCGCTTCGAGATCCACAGGAAGGACAAGACCCACCTGGCGCTCGGCCAGGGACTGCACTACTGCCTCGGTGCTTCCCTGGCTCGCGCCGAGATTCAGATCGGGCTCGGCGTGCTGCTGGAGCGATTCCCGCACTTGAGGCTGGCCGTACGCGCGGACGAGCTGGAGTGGCGCTCATCCTGGCGGTCACGTGCTCTTCGACGGCTCCCGCTACAACTTCGGTCGGCTCATGGCTGAGCAGGCGCCGCCGGGACCTCGTCCTCCTCCGCCAACGAAGTGGAACCCCACACGCGCCAGCGGAGGGCTACGCGGTCGGCATCCACGGTGCGAGAGCCCCTGGACGCTGCCGGATAGACGGCCACCTGGTCCAGGAAGAGGGCCAGGACACCCTTCTTCGAAACCAGCGGGGCATGCTTCCACCATCGGACCAAATCCGGGACGTCCCCCACCGGAACGTGCTTGACCTGCTCCAGGAACCGGGCCTGCGTCGTGCTCTCGCGGATCAGCTCTGTCAGCTTCTTGTCCGCCGACCTGAACGCCTTGAGCGACAAGTCCTGGGACTGCGCATAGCTCTCGCCCAGACGCTTCTGCCGACGACGAGCAGAGGCTGCTGTCTTCCGTAGCTTCGCGGCTTCGGCGAGCAGTTCATCGCGCGCCAGCCCAATCAGGGCAGATACCTCTGGCTTGGCCATCTCCGCGAGAACGTGCTCGGCCACGTAGTTTTCCAGCAGGTCGGCCTTGACGCGGATCTTGCCGCACCCGCCCGGATGCTGCGCTGTGCTCGGCGAGCAGCGATAGCCGCGGGTTCCGCTGCCGGACGGCGAGGATCCAAGCGAGTAGGCACACAGTCCACAGACACCCAAGTGGCCAGAGATCAGGTACTCGCGCTGATCAGCTCGCTGGGTGTTCGGGTTGTTAGAGGGACGCATGGCACGGATGGCAAGGAAGTCTTCAACGGGGATGATCTGCGGGCCGCCGGTCTCGACCAACTCGCCGTCCTCGTTCTCTTCCAAACCGGCGATGGCTGGGTGGTAGAGGACAGAGGCAAGCACCGCGGGCCTGAAGCGGCCTCCGCGAGTCGTGCGGTACCCCGCATCCCACATCCACTCCACGATGGCTTCGAAGGTCTGCTGGAGCAGTCGCCGGGAGGCGGCACCGCGGATCCCTTCCGCCTCAATCTCGCGCACCCGCCGGTACGCCATGTCCTCAAAGCCATACAGCCGCGGCATTCTCTCGCCCCTCCTAAACCGACCCCCTTACCGGTTTGATTCTACCGAAGATAGGTCACACTCTTGCCTAATCAAACGAACACCTCAAAGTGCACTTCTAGGCACGTTCAGTTACGCCTACTACTCCCCGGCCTTGGTCTACACCGAGGACGCGCCACAGCTCGGCCGTCGGCACACGGACCGTTCCACCCAGTGGCAACGTCCGCACAGGGAAGTCACCCACGCGTATCAGTGCATACGCCTTGTCCCGCCCAATTCCCAGAGCACGCCCGGCAGTTGTCACGTTCACCGTGGCAGGAAGAGCCAGCAGCTCATCCAGGCTCATGGCTCCGGTCGGAGCCTGGCCGCCCGCTTCCTGAGCAGTCATGTCGCTGGTCGCAATCTCCCCCGCGCCAACTTGCAACTGACCTTACAGCAGTGTCCGACAGCCCCAGCAGGATTGAGAACGATCACGCCAGACACGTACGGAAGCGTACGCACGAGCACGACTGGCTACGCGCCAGTCAGCAGCAGGGGGTCGGATGTTCTCGCCGAGCTACTACCGGCGGTGCCAGTGCAAGGGGCCACTCAAGGACAAGGGCGGCAAGCCGGTCCTCGACGCGGACGGCAACCCCAAGATCGGCTCCATAGGCTCGACGTGCCCCAAGCTGGGTAAGGGGCACGGAACCTGGGCGTTCTACTTCGAGGCCGAACCCGGCGAGGGCGGCAAGCGTGCACGTGTCCGCCGTGGCGGCTTCACGAAGCTGGACGATGCCAAGAAGAAGGCGAAGGAGCTGTACGACGCCGCCTCGGCCGGCACCGACGTGCTGTCCGACGAGAAGTGCGGAGACTTCTTCCTCCGGTGGATCAAGGCCAAGAAGTCACTGGCCCGCACCACCCGCCACGGCTACGAGGAGCACATCACCAACTACCTGCTCCCTCACCTCGGCCACATCAAGCGACGCGACCTCAAAGTCCGCCACCTCGACAAGATGTACGACGCGATCGAGAAGGAGAACGCCGAGCGGGTCCTCCACCGTCTGCGCGTCGATCAGCTCCAGAAGGACCGCGACGACGCGCACCAAGCCTGGGTGAAGACGGCGGGCTACGCCAAGAAGGAGGAGCGCCGCGCCGCCCGCCGAGCCTTCCTCGACGCGAACTCTGCCCTCCGCGAGGGCAAGAAGGGGCTGCGGAAGATCACCTCCGCCGCCACCATGCACCGCATCAACGACACCCTCAGCTCTGCTCTCTCCTGGGGTATCAAGCGCGAGCAGGCGTTCACCAGGAACTGGGCACAGCTCGTGGAGCTGCCGCCCGTCACCCGGCCCAAGCCGCTCGTCTGGACGCCTGAGCGCGTCGAGCACTGGAAGCGCACCGGCGAGAAGCCCGGCCCCGTCATGGTCTGGACCCCGGAGCTGACCGGCCAGTTCCTGGACTTCGCCCAGGACGACTGGCTCTACGAGCTGTGGCACAGCTTCATCTTCCTCGGACCCCGCCGCGGCGAGATGGCCGCACTGCCCTGGACCGAGGTCAGCACCGACGCCCTCTGGCTGCGGATCTCCCAACAGATCGTGGAGGTCGCCTACAAGCTGTACGGCGAAGCACCAAAGGCCGACAGCGTCCGCACCCTCTCCCTGAGCCTGGAGTCCGGCGACAACCTCGTCAGCTTCCGCGCCAAGCAGGACCAGAAGCGCCAGGAGTGGGGCGCCGCCTACGTCGAGAGCGGCCGCGTGTGGACGCACGAGAACGGCGAGGAGCTCCACCCCGACTGGATATCCCGACGCTTCACCCGCCTCGTGGAACTGTCCGGCCTACCTCCAGTCCGCCTGCACGACCTGCGACACCTCGCCGCCACCCTGTCCCTGCTCGCAGGCCACGACATCAAGGTGGTCCAGGAGAAGCTGGGCCACTCCTCGCGCCAGATCACCTCCGACACCTACACCAGCGTGCTGCCCGAGATGATGCGGGCCGAGGCCGAGTCGGTCATGGCCGTCGTTCCCCGCGACATCCCCTTCGAGGTGCGCACCCCGCTGTCGATCCCCGAGACGGCCTGGCGGAACGACATCTCCGTCTTCTTCGCCCACGGGGCACGACAGTCAAGTGACACCTGGGCCGTCGGAGTACAGGCCCAACCCGACTCTGCTCTCCTCGGCATGATCACCCTGGCCGGGCGGGGCCAAGAGGACGCCGCCAACGCGGCCGTGAAGTGGATACGGGATCACTGCACCACCAACGACCTGGAACTGGTGCGGGTGGAGAACTTCAACGACCGGTACCCGGAGGAGCAGCGCACGGACTTCTCCCTCACGCGCTTCACGATCGCCCGCTCCGAGTCCCCGGGCATCGACGGCTGGGCTCTGCCGACGGGCCTGCCGCCCGCCGCATCCCGTGCCGTCCGCGGGGCTCCGAACCGGCGTCGGAAGGCGGCGTGAGGGCGCTTCTGTCCACTGAATCGTTCCCGCGTCCACTGCGTGTCCACTGGATCATGGTCCGAGAGTGAAGGAAGGGCCGCCACGGTTTGCATGGCGGCCCTACCGGGCACGTTCGCGCAGGTCGGAACGATTCTGTCCGGACCCGCTGAGGTGGGGCGGGTGGGACTCGAACCCACGGCCGACGGATTATGAGTCCGCTGCTCTAACCGGCTGAGCTACCGCCCCTAACGGCGCGTCGCGCACATTTGTGCGCGCCGTCTGCCGCAGCATAGCCGCTCATACGATCTCCTGCTTCGGATGGTCGGCATCACTCGACCATGAGGACCACAGTGCTGCCCGCTTGGTTCCACCGGGCACGAAAAAGGACCCCCGAGGGAAACTCAGGGGCCCTTCTCACAGCTCTCCCGACTGGACTCGAACCAGTAACCTGCCGGTTAACAGCCGGCTGCTCTGCCAATTGAGCTACAGGAGACCGAGCTCCCCCGACTGGACTCGAACCAGTAACCTGCCGGTTAACAGCCGGCTGCTCTGCCAATTGAGCTACAGGGGATCGTCTCGTCGCAACGATGTCACCTACCTGGGGATTCCCGGGCGGCGTTCGCTCGCTGCGACACATACATTAGCGCAAGCAGGGGGGTGCTCCGCCAATCGGTATCCCCCTCCGACGCAAGGGAAGGGTGGCAGCCATGCGCTACCGGCTCACTTTCGTGGCGGGACTGGCTCTCGGGTACGTGCTCGGGACCAGGGCCGGACGCGAACGTTACGAGCAGCTGAAGAAGTCGGCTCGCGAGTTCGCGCAGAACCCGGCCGTGCGCAACACCGTCGAGTCCGCGACGCAGCAAGGACGCGATGTGGCGGGCAAGGCCTTCCACTCGGTGTCCGAGAAGGTCGGCGACCGGGTGCCCGAATCGGTGGCCGACCGGGTGCGGTCGCTGCGCGAGCGCGGGCAGTCCGCCCCGGCCGAGGACGACTGGGGCACGAGCAACACCTAGCCGGAGGGCCGGCTGGGGCCTGCGGTACGGGACACGGTGCGCGGTGCGGCAGAATTCCCGCATGGGGATAGTCGCTGGGCTGGACAGTTCGCCCGATTTCACGCGCATCGTGGTCTGTGACGCGGACACGGGCGCCGTACTCAGGCAGGGCCATGCCCCGCATCCGCTGGAGAACACCGAGAGCGGAGGGCGGCCTTCGGACGTCGATCCGCAGGCCTGGCTGCTCTCGCTCGGCGAGGCGGCGGGCGGTGGGCTGCTCGAGGGCGTGCAGGCCATCGGCGTCGCCGCGCAGCAGAACGCCCTCGTCGCCCTGGACCAGCACGGCAACACCGTGCGGCCCGCGCTGGTCGGCAACGACCGGCGGGCGCAGGTCGCCGCCGCCGATCTGATCGACGGGTTCGGCAGCCGCGAGGCCTGGGCGCAGGCCGTCGGGTGTGTGCCGCAGGCGGCGCAGCCCGTGACGAAGCTGCGCTGGCTGGCGCGGACCGAGCCGGAGGCGGCGCAGCGCGTCGCCGCGCTGATGCAGGCGCACGACTGGCTGGTGTGGCAGCTCCTGGGCCGTCCCGCGCGGCGCACGACCGACCGCGGCGGGGCCTCCGGGACCGGCTACTGGTCGGCGGCGTCGGGGACGTACCGACCGGATCTCGTCGAGCTCGCGCTCGGGCACCAGGTGATGCTGCCCGAGGTGATCGGCCCCGCCGAGGCCGCGGGGACGACCCCCGAAGGGCTGCTGATCTCTGCCGGTACGGGCGAGACGATGGCCGCCGCCTTTGGGCTCGGGGTCCAACAGGGCGACGCGGTCGTCTCGTTGGGGGCGTCGGGGTCGGTGATGGCCGTGCACCACGAGGCGCTGGTCGATGCGAGTGGGACCATCACGTCGCTGGCCGATGCCACAGGAATGCATCTGCCGGTGGTGCACACGCTCAACGCGGTGCGGGTGCTGCGGGGCGCCGCCGAGATGCTGGGGGTTGCCGACCTCGAGGGGCTCTCCGATCTGGCCATGAAGTCGACGCCGGGCGCGCACGGGCTCGTACTCCTGCCGTATCTGGAGGGTGAGAAGACGCCGAATCTGCCGCACGCCGCGGGCACCCTGACCGGGCTTCGGCGGGAGTCGAGGGGGGCCGCGCCAAATGGGGGGGGCCCCCGCGGGGGGGTTGGGGGCGGGGGGGGGGGCGCGGGGCGCCGGCGGCGCCGGC
>NZ_JBHYIG010000003.1:1481-17686 GCF_042740015.1 Streptomyces sp. NPDC059037 | reverse complement strand
TTTTGGGGTGGGTCACCCCCCCCCCCAGCGCCCGCCGCCGGCGGCCCCGCTGGGGGGGGGGGGGGGGGTGCCGCGGGGCCCCGCCCCGGGGGCGCGCCCCCCCTTCGAGGGGATGCTGTGCGGGCTCGGTGACGCGCTCGACGTGCTGCGCGGGCGCGGTGTGGAGGTGCGCCGGGTCTTCCTGCTCGGCGCGGCGGCCGAGCTGCCGGCCGTGCAGGCCGCGGCGCCGATGCTGCTCGGTACGCAGGTCGTGGTGCCGCAGCCCGCGGACTACACGGCGATCGGCGCGGCACGCCAGGCCGCCTGGGCCCTGACGGGTCAACTGCCGCAGTGGCAGGGGGCGTCGGCGCAGGTCTTCGAGCCGGGCGAGGAACTGGCCGTGGGCCAGGCGGTACGCCAGCAGTACCGGACGGTGCGGGAGCAGGCCCATCCGGGGGCACTCTAAGCGCCCCGATAGGGGCGCGGGGAACTGCGCGACAAGCCACGACGCACCCGCAGGGGCGTGCCTACTTCTTGACTCGGGCAAACTTTTTACCGGGTCATGACTTAATCGGTTGCGCACGCCCGGGGGCGGTATCGGAGTATGGGGGGCGCCCACGCCAGAATCCCCGCCCACGCCTCTCGAAGAGACCCCGTGCTCATACGACTCCTGCGGGCCCACCTGAGCCCGTACAAAAAGCCCATCGCCTTGCTGGTGCTCCTGCAGTTCCTGCAGACCTGCGCCTCGCTGTATCTGCCCACGCTCAACGCCGACATCATCGACAAGGGTGTCGTGAAGGGGGACACGGGCTACATCCTGTCGTTCGGCGGCGTCATGATCGCCGTCACCGTCGCCCAGGTGGTCTGCAACGTGGGCGCCGTCTACTACGGCGCCCGCACCGCGGCCGCGCTCGGCCGCGACATCCGGGCCGCCGTCTTCGACCGCGTGCAGTCGTTCTCCGCACGGGAGTTGGGCCAGTTCGGCGCGCCGTCCCTGATCACCCGGACCACGAACGACGTCCAGCAGGTGCAGATGCTGGTCCTGATGTCGTTCACGCTGATGGTGTCGGCGCCGATCATGTGCGTCGGCGGCATCATCATGGCCCTCGGCCTCGACGTACCGCTCTCGGGCGTCCTGATCGCGGTCGTGCCCGTCCTCGGGATCTGCGTGAGCCTCATCGTGAAGCGGCTGCGCCCGCTCTTCCGCACGATGCAGGAGCGCCTCGACACCGTGAACCGGGTGCTGCGCGAGCAGATCACCGGCAACCGCGTCATCCGCGCCTTCGTCCGTGACGAGTACGAGAAGGACCGCTTCCGGCAGGCCAACGGCGCGCTGACCGAGGTGTCGCTGGGCACCGGCAAGCTGCTCGCCCTGATGTTCCCGATCGTCATGACCGTCGTGAACATCTCGTCGATCGCCGTGGTGTGGTTCGGCGCGCACCGCATCGACAGCGGCGGCATGGAGATCGGGGCGCTCACCGCGTTCCTCGCGTATCTGATGCAGATCGTGATGTCCGTGATGATGGCCACCTTCATGTTCATGCAGGTGCCGCGCGCCGAGGTCTGCGCCGAGCGCATCGAGGAGGTCCTGGACACCGAGAGCAGCGTGGTGCCCCCGGCCGACCCGGTGCGCGAACTGCGCAGCCACGGCCACCTGGAGATCCGGGCCGCGGGCTTCCGCTACCCCGGCGCCGAGGAGCCCGTCATCAAGGCCATCGACCTGGTGGCGCGCCCCGGCGAGACGACCGCGGTGATCGGCTCGACCGGCAGCGGCAAATCGACGCTGCTCAGCCTCGTGCCGCGGCTGATCGACGCGACCGAGGGGCAGGTCCTCGTCGGTGGCGTCGACGTGGGCACCGTCGATCCTGCGCTGCTCGCGAAGACCGTGAGCCTGGTCCCGCAGAAGCCGTACCTCTTCGCCGGCACGGTCGCCACCAACCTCCGTTACGGCAACCCGGACGCGACGGACGACGAGCTCTGGCACGCCCTGGAGGTCGCCCAGGCCAAGGGCTTCGTCGAGGGTCTGGAGGAGGGGCTCAACGCGCCGATCTCGCAGGGCGGCACGAACGTCTCCGGTGGTCAGCGCCAGCGCCTGTCCATCGCGCGGACACTGGTCCAGCGCCCGGAGATCTACCTCTTCGACGACTCGTTCTCGGCCCTCGACTACGCGACGGACGCGGCGCTCAGAAGCGCCCTGTCCCGCGAGACCGCCGAGGCGACCGTCGTGATCGTCGCCCAGCGCGTGTCGACGATCCGGGACGCCGACCGCATCATCGTCCTCGACGAGGGCCGGGTCGTGGGGACCGGTAGCCACCGCGAGCTCATGGCCGGCAATGAGACCTACCGGGAGATCGTGCTCTCCCAGCTGACGGAAGCGGAGGCCGCGTAATGGCCGGTCCGGGCGGACACATGATGGGGCCGGACTCCCGGTCCATGGACTTCAAGGGGTCCGGCAAGCGGCTCCTGGCGCAGTTCAGGCCCGAGGGCGCCACGATGTACGGGATGATCGCCGCCGTGGTGCTCAGCGTGGCGTTCACCGTGCTCGGCCCGAAGATCCTCGGCAGGGCGACCGACCTGCTCTTCGCGGGCATCGTCGGCCGTGACATGCCGGCCGGGGTCACCAAGGACCAGGCGATCGAGCAGCTGCGGGACAAGGGCGACGGCGGCATGGCCGACATGCTCTCCGGGGTCGACTTCACGCCGGGCGAGGGCATCGACTTCGGCGCGGTCGGCGAGGTGCTGCTGCTGGCGCTCGGCACGTTCCTGGCGGCGGGCCTGCTGATGCTGGTGGCGACACGGCTCTCCAACCGCGCCATCAACCGGACCGTCTTCCGGCTGCGCGAGGACGTACAGACGAAGCTGTCGCGCCTCCCGCTGTCGTACTTCGACAAGCGGCAGCGCGGCGAGGTGCTCAGCCGGGCCACCAACGACATCGACAACATCGGGCAGACGCTGCAGCAGACCATGGGTCAGCTGGTGAACTCAGTTCTCACCATCATCGGCGTACTGGTGATGATGTTCTATGTGTCGCCGCTGCTCGCGCTGGTGGCGCTGATCACCGTGCCACTGTCGTTCTACGTCGCCACGAAGGTCGGCAAGCGGTCGCAGCCGCAGTTCGTGCAGCAGTGGAAGAGCACCGGCAAGCTCAACGCGCACATCGAGGAGATGTACACCGGGCACAGCCTGGTGAAGGTGTTCGGGCGTCAGGAGGAGTCGGCCAAGGCCTTCGCCGAGCAGAACGACGCGCTGTACGAGGCCGGGTTCAAGGCGCAGTTCAACAGCGGGGCCATGCAGCCGCTGATGTTCTTCATGTCGAACCTCAACTATGTGCTCGTGGCCGTGGTGGGTGGTCTCCGGGTCGCGTCGGGCGCGCTGTCGATCGGCGACGTGCAGGCCTTCATCCAGTACTCGCGGCAGTTCTCGATGCCGCTCACGCAGGTCGCGTCGATGGCGAACCTGGTGCAGTCCGGTGTCGCGTCCGCCGAGCGGGTCTTCGAGCTGCTCGACGCGGACGAGCAGGAGCCGGACCCGGTGGCGGGCGAGCGCATCGGCCGGCTGAGCGGCCGGGTCGAGATGGACCATGTCTCCTTCCGCTACGAGAAGGACAAGCCGCTCATCGAGGGCCTGTCCCTGAAGGTCGAGCCCGGCCACACGGTGGCCATCGTCGGCCCGACGGGCGCGGGCAAGACCACGCTGGTCAATCTCCTGATGCGGTTCTACGAGGTCACCGGCGGGCGCATCACGCTCGACGGGGTCGACATCGCGAGGATGTCGCGCGACGAACTGCGGTCCGGTATCGGCATGGTGCTCCAGGACACCTGGCTGTTCGGCGGCACCATCGCGGAGAACATCGCGTACGGAGCGGCCAAGGACGTCACCCGCGAGGAGATCGAGGAGGCGGCGCGGGCGGCCCACGCGGACCGTTTCGTGCGGACGCTTCCGGAGGGTTACGACACGGTGATCGACGACGAGGGCACGGGGGTGAGCGCGGGCGAGAAGCAGCTGATCACGATCGCCCGGGCGTTCCTGTCCGACCCCGTGATCCTCGTCCTCGACGAGGCGACGAGTTCCGTCGACACCCGGACCGAGGTGCTCATCCAGAAGGCCATGGCCCGCCTCGCGCACGGGCGGACCTCGTTCGTCATCGCCCACCGGCTCTCCACGATCCGGGACGCGGACACCATCCTGGTGATGGAGGACGGGGACATCGTCGAGCAGGGCACGCACGATGCGCTGCTGGCCGCCGGTGGGGCGTACGAGCGGCTGTACAAGGCCCAGTTCGCCGAGGCCGTGGCCGAGGTCGACTGACTAGTCCAGGTAGCCGCGCAGTTGGTCGGCGAAGGCGTGGTCCCGCAGCTTGTTGAGGGTCTTGGATTCGATCTGGCGGATGCGTTCTCGGGTCACACCGAAGATGCGGCCGATCTCCTCCAGGGTGCGGGGCCTGCCGTCCGCGAGGCCGTAGCGGAGCTGGACCACCTTGCGTTCGCGCTCGCCGAGCGTGGAGAGCACCGCCTCCAGGTGCTCGCGGAGCAGCAGGAACGCCGCTGATTCCACGGGACTTGTCGCGTCGCCGTCCTCGATGAGGTCACCGAGCGCGACATCGTCCTCCTCGCCCACGGGGGCGTGCAGGGACACCGGCTCCTGGGCCAGGCGCAGGACTTCGCTGACCCGTTCGTGCGGCAGGTCCAGGTGGGCCGCGACCTCTTCGGGCGTGGGTTCGTAGCCGCGCTCCTGGAGCATGCGGCGCTGGACGCGCACGACGCGGTTGATCAGCTCCACCACGTGCACCGGTACGCGGATGGTGCGGGCCTGGTCGGCGAGGGCCCGCGACATGGCCTGGCGGATCCACCAGGTCGCGTACGTCGAGAACTTGTAGCCCCGGGCGTAGTCGAACTTCTCAACTGCCCTGATCAGGCCCAGGTTTCCTTCCTGGACGAGGTCGAGCATGGTCAGGCCGCGTCCCACGTACCGCTTGGCGACGGAGACGACCAGGCGGAGGTTCGCCTCGATCAGGCGGCGCTTGGCCATCCGGCCCGCGACGACCAACTTGTCCAGGTCGAGCGCGAGTTGGGAGTCCAGGTCGGGGGCGAGCCGCAGCTTCTCCTCGGCGAAGAGCCCGGCCTCGACGCTGCGGGCGAGCTCCACCTCCTCCGCCGCCGTGAGCAGCGGGATCCGGCCGATCTCGCGCAGATACTGCCGGAACAGGTCGGACGACGGGCCGCCGGTGTCGGTGCGGCCGCGGGGTGCCGGGGGCAGCTCGCCGGTGTCCGGTTCGAGCGCCTCGGCGGGTTCGGGGGCGTCCGGGGCCTCTGTGCTCGCGGGGACCGCGGGGCCCGTTTCCGGGTGCCGTGCGGCGCGGCCCTGCGGCGGTACGGCCGCTATGACGTCCGCGCCGGCCTCCGTCCCCGCTTTCGCGGGCACGGCGGTCTCGCTCTGTGTGAGGGTCTGGGTCTGCACGGGGGCGACCTCCATGATGATCGCTGCTGAGGCGTGCGGCAGCGGTACAGCGGGATCGGCTTCCACGGCCTCGCCGCTGTCCGTCCCGAACACGATGTGTGGAACCGCGGGTGTACCGGATCCGCATTCGCTGTCTGCGGGCCGGCCGCGCTCCGAGGACTCAGGCACCGCAACCCAGTGTGGGGCACGACACACGGCCGCCACGAGGGGCGTGCGGTGACTTTTTGAGTCCGGTCCGTGACCGGCTGGTTACCCGACGGGTAACCGGACCCGTCCGGGGTGAACCTCAGAATGCGTACGGGGCGCGCCTCAGGGCACGTCCGGGGCGAGCTTTAGAGGGCGTCGGCGCCGCGCTCGCGCAGCGCCTGGGCGTACTGCTGGAGGACCCACAACTCGTTCTGTACGGCGGTCAGTTGCGCCGGGTCGCCCTGGCCGCCCAGGCGGGTCAGGCTGCCCTGGACCTCGCGGATGCGGCGGTCGACGGCGCGCAGCCTGACCTGGACGAGCTGGATGCCCGCGTACATCTCGTCGACGGTCTTGCGCAGGATCGCCTCCACGGCCAGCTCGGTGACCATGGCGCGCACCGAGTTGTCGGGCGCCGCGTCCAGGACCCGGGCGAGATAGGCCTGCGGCTCGGCGATGCCCGCGTCGGCGCCGCCCGCCTCCTCCACGCAGCGGCGCACGGCGGCGTACGGAGGCGCGGTGAACTCGTCCACGCCGTACGCGTCGAACGCCGGGGAGACCAGCTCCGGGCGCTGCAGGGCCAGCTTGAGCAGCTCGCGCTCGGTGCGGTGGGCGGGGCTGCGCAGGTTCAGCGCGGGTCCTGCGGGGGCGGCGGGCGCCGATGGGCCGTACGACTGGTTCTGCTGCTGTCCCGGGCGCTGCTGGGGGGCGGGGCCGCGGCCGCCGCGGTCGCGGGCCCAACGGGCCAGCTGGGCAACGCGCTTGACGACGAACTGGGTGTCCAGGATGCCGAGCATGCCGGCGAGCTGGACGGCCACCTCGTGCTGCGCGCCGCTGTTCTTGATGCGGGCCACGACGGGTCCCGCCTCGTCCAGGGCGGCGGCGCGGCCCGCGGGGGTCTCCAGGTCGTACCGGCCGACGATCTGGCGCAGCGCGAACTCGAAGAGCGGCGTGCGGGGTTCGACGAGGTCGGCGACCGCCTCGTCGCCCTTGGCCAGGCGCAGCTCGCAGGGGTCCATGCCGTCGGGGGCGATGGCGATGTACGTCTCGGCGGCGAACTTCTGGTCGTCCTCGAAGGCGCGCAGGGCGGCCTTCTGGCCCGCCGCGTCGCCGTCGAAGGTGAAGATCACCCGAGCCGAGCCGTTGTCCATCAGGAGGCGGCGGAGGATCTTGATGTGGTCGCCGCCGAAGGCCGTGCCGCAGGTCGCGATGGCGGTGGTGACGCCGGCGAGGTGGCAGGCCATGACGTCGGTGTACCCCTCGACGACGACCGCGCGGGAGGTCTTGGCGATCTCCTTCTTGGCCAGGTCCACTCCGTAGAGCACCTGGCCCTTCTTGTAGATCGGCGTTTCGGGGGTGTTGAGGTACTTCGGGCCGTTGTCGTCCTCGCGCAGCTTGCGGGCGCCGAAGCCGACGACCTCGCCGCCGATGTCGCGGATCGGCCACATCAGGCGGCCGCGGAAGCGGTCGATGGGGTTGCGGCGGCTCTCCTGGGCGAGCCCGGAGGCGAGCAGCTCCTTGTCGCTGAAGCCCTTGCCGCGCAGGAAGCGGGTGAGGTGGTCCCAGCCCGCCGGGCTGTAGCCCACGCCGAAGTGCGCTGCGGCGGCCTGGTCGAAGCCTCGCTCGGCGAGGAACTTGCGGCCGATCTCCGCCTCGGGGCTCTCCAGCTGGTCGATGTAGAACTGCGCGGCGATCTTGTGGGCCTCGACGAGGCGGATGCGCTCGCCGCGCTGGTTCGAGGGGTTGTACCCGCCCTCCTCGTACCGCAGCGTGATGCCCGCCTGGGCGGCGAGGCGCTCGACCGTCTCCGAGAAGGTGAGGTGGTCGATCTTCATCACGAAGGCGATCGTGTCGCCGCCTTCCTGGCAGCCGAAGCAGTGGAAGAGACCCTTGCTAGGGCTGACCTGGAAGGACGGTGACTTCTCGTCGTGGAAGGGGCACAGACCCTTGAGGTTGCCGCCCCCCGCGTTGCGCAGCTGGAGGTAGTCGGAGACCACGGCGTCGATCGGGACCGCGTCCCGAACCGCCTTCACGTCCTCGTCATTGATCCTGCCTGCCACGTAGGAATACTACGGCCCTGCTGTGACACTCCCGCCCGGCCGGTCACGGCAGCAGCGACTCCAGCGGGACGGAGGGATCCGAGAGGGACTCGGCGGGCGGCCGGGCACCCGCGCGGATCAGCTTCTGGATGGCGTCCGTGACGTCCCACACATTCACGTTCATCCCGGCGAGGATCCGTCCCTCGCTCAGCCAGAAGGCGACGAACTCCCGCTTCCCGGCGTCGCCACGGACCACGACCTGGTCGTACGTCCCGGGCGGCGCCCAGCCCGAGTACTCAAGGCCCACGTCGTACTGGTCGGAGAAGAAGTACGGCACCCGGTCGTACGTCACGTCCTGGCCGAGCATCGCGCGGGCGGCCGCCGGGCCGCCGTTGAGCGCGTTCGCCCAGTGCTCCACGCGCAGCCTCATGTCGAAGAGCGGGTGCAGTACGGCGGCCACGTCGCCCGCCGCGAAGATGTCCGGGTCCGAGGTGCGCAGGTTGGCGTCGACGACGATTCCGCCGCCGTGCGCGCGGTCGGCGATTTCGAGCCCGGCCGACTCGGCGAGCGCGGTGCGCGGGGCGGCGCCGATCGCGGCGAGCACGTCGTGCGCCGGGTGCTCCTCGCCGTCGTCGGTGCGGGCGGCGAGGACCAGGCCGTCCTGTCCTGTGATCTCGGTGAGCTTCACGCCGAAGTGGAAGCGCACGCCGTGCTCGGCGTGCAGGTCGGCGAACATCTGGCCGAGCTCCGGGCCGAGGACCGCGTGCAGCGGGGTGGGCTCGGGCTCGACGACGGTGACCTCCGCGCCGTACGTCCGCGCGGCCGCGGCGATCTCCAGGCCGATCCAGCCGGCGCCGGCGATCACCAGGTGGCCGTTGTCGCGGCCGAGACTGGCCAGAACCTGACGCAGCCGGTCGGCGTGCGCGAGGCGGCGCAGGTGGTGCACTCCCACCAGGTCGGTGCCCGGCACGTCGAGGCGGCGCGGCTCGGCGCCGGTGGCCAGAAGCAGCCGGTCGTAGTGGATGACGGCGCCGTCCCCGAGGCGGACGGCCTTGGCGGTGCGGTCTATGGCGACGACGGTCTGGCCGAGGTGCAGCTCCACGTCCGACTGTGCGTACCAGGCGGGTTCATGGACGAAGACGCTGTCCCGCTCCTCCTTGCCCAGCAGATACCCCTTCGACAGGGGCGGGCGCTCGTACGGGTGGTCGCGCTCGTCACCGATGAGGATCACCCGGCCGGTGAAGCCCTCGGATCGGAGTGTCTCGGCCGCCTTCGCGCCCGCGAGACCTCCTCCGACAATGACGAACGTCTGATCCGCGTCGACCACTTGATGCCTCCTCAAAGCCTTGCCGTCAGGGGGAGCGTCCCGCACGGAGCGTGATGGGGGAAGGGGTTGCGGCCCTATCCGGCCAGTTTTCGTCACGCCCCGTGGTCGGTCTGCTCGGAAATGGGACGCCGTGCCGTGAGCCGCGCGTGCAGCGAACGGGCGGCGGCGTCCGTGAGTGACGCGATCTGATCCACGACCACGCGCAGGGCCGCGCGGTCGTCGGGCGCCGCGTCGTACAGCGCGCGGAACTGCGGGTCGAGTCCTTCGGGGGCGCGGGCCGTGAGCGCCTGCGCCAGCTCGGCGACGACGATCCGCTGGTCGGCGCGGAGCCGCTCCTGGGCGGGGCGCTGCATCACATAGCGGTCGGCGACGGCCTTGAGGACCGCGCACTCGTGGCGGGCGCCGCGCGGGACGACGAGCTCGGCGGCGTACCGGGTGAGCGGGCCCGTGCCGTGGCGCGCGCGGGTGGCGGCCTCCGCGGCGAGGCAGAAGCGGCCGATGAGCTGGCTCGTGGCGTCCTTCAACCGGGCCTGGGCGACGGCGGAGCCGTCGTATCCATGCGGCCACCACTCCTGGTCGAGGAGCCGGTCGAGGGCCTGGGAGAGCTCTTCGGGGTCGGTGTCCGCCGGTACGTAGCGGCCGATCGCCACGGCGAAGATGTCCCGGCGCTCGGGCTCGGCGTGCAGCAGGTTCGGGTCGAGGTGTCCGGCGTGCAGTCCGTCCTCGAAGTCGTGGACCGAGTACGCCACGTCGTCCGACCAGTCCATGACCTGCGCCTCGAAGCAGGTGCGCCGGCCGGGGGCCTGACTGCGGACCCAGTCGAAGACCGGGCGGTCGTCCTCGTAGACACCGAACTTGGGGGACGCCGGGTCCGTGGGGTGGGAGCCGCGCGGCCAGGGGTACTTGGTGGCGGCGTCCAGGGCGGCGCGGGTCAGGTTGAGGCCCACGCTGACCAGTTCGTCCGTCTCCTCGCTTCTGATGAAGCGCTTCGGTTCGATGCGGGTGAGGAGCCTCAGCGACTGCGCGTTGCCCTCGAAACCGCCGCAGCTCTCGGCTACTTCGTTCAGCGCCTGCTCGCCGTTGTGCCCGAAGGGCGGGTGGCCCATGTCGTGCGCGAGGCAGGCCGTCTCCACCAGGTCCGGGTCGCAGCCGAGGGCCGCGCCCAGCTCGCGGCCGACCTGGGCGCACTCCAGGGAGTGCGTCAGGCGGGTGCGGGCGCTGGCGTCCCAGGCCTCGTTGCTCCGCGTGCCGGGGGTGACCACCTGGGTCTTGCCCGCGAGGCGGCGCAGCGCCGCGGAGTGCAGGACGCGCGCGCGGTCCCGCTGGAAGGCGGTGCGTCCCGGCCTCTTGTCCGGCTCGGCGGCCCATCGCTCGACGGCGGCCTTGTCGTAGGCGGCTTTGTCGTAGACCGCCTTGTCGTCGGCAGCCTCGTCGTCGTACGCGTTCGGTGCAGTGCCTTCCATGCCCCGACAGTAAACGCAAGCAGTGACAAAGGGGGCTTCAGGGGCCCCTCATCGGCCGTGCGGCCGCGGGACGGGCGTCAGGCGGAGGTCAGCTGACGGGCCGGGGGCCAGGTGGCCGCGGTCGCCGGTGCCGCTGTCGTGCGGGCCTGTTCGTAGCGGTGCAGGACGAGGCGGGCCATCGCCTGGTGGTCGCCGAGCGGGGCGGCCGCGATCCAGGGCGCGGCCTCGGCGCACTGTGCGGCGAACCGGCCCGGCGCGGTGAAGTACGAGGCGACGGCGGCCCGGTGGCGTCCGCGGGCGGCGAGCGAGCGCACGGCGGCGGGCACGGTCAGCGGGGAGTTGGCGGTGGGCGAGGCGTAGGCGGGGACGACCGGCACGCCGATGCGCCGTGCGAGGAGATCCGCCGTACGCCGGGTGTCGGCGGCCGAGTCCGGGTCGCGGGAGCCGGCGGCGGCGAGCACCACTCCGCTGGTGCGGCGCACGGCCTCGCTCGGGCGGGTCGGCCAGCCCGCCTCGACGAGCCGGGCGTGCAGCGCGTCGACGAGCAGCGGGTGCGGGCCGAGCGGGGCGGCGACGCGCGCGTCGAGGTGCGGCGCGGCGGCGATCGCGTCGGGGATGTCCTGCTTGACGTGGTAGCCGCGGCTGAGCAGCAGCGGCACGAGGACGGCGGAGCCGGTCGCCGCGGCGAGGGTGTCGGTGAGCAGCGGTTCGTTCAGCTCGATGTGGCCGAGCCGCACGGTGAGCCGGGGGCGCAGCTCGCGGACCCGTTCGAGCAGGGCCGAGACGGTGGCGAGGGCGCGCGGGTCGCGGCTGCCGTGCGCGACCACGACGAGCGCGGGCGCCGGTTCGGTGCGGCGCCTGCCGTCGAGCGACACGAGATTGAGCTGGCTGCCGAGCTGGCTGGTGATCCGGTCCATGAGTTGCGCCGTGCTTTCGAGAGGGGTGCCGTTCAGGAGCTGGGGCACAGAGGACTCGTCGCGAAGAGGGTTCGACGCCGTCATGAACCGAGGATGGCCGCGGCAGATTGCGTCGGCGTTGCGCGCCGGTGACGGGTCGTTTCAGCCGGGCTCACGGCGGGCGGAGCAGCGTTGTCAGCGTTTGTCGGTGGGGTCGCTTACCGTTGTGCGCAGTGATCGGATCGGGGGATCCGGCGGGGGACGGGGGTTCGGGATGGAACGGCCGGGGTGGGCGCGGTGGGCCCGCTGGAAGCAGCGGGTCACACCGCTGTGGGCCCGCGTGCGGCGGCTGCGGCTGCGGTTGCCGCGCACGCGGCGGGGGCAGCGGCGGGCCGTGCAGGGCTTCATGGCCGCCTGCGTGGTGGCGCTGCTGCCGGCGACGTGGCTGTTCGTGACGACGGACGGCCGGCTGCGTACGACGGCGGACGTGCCGCACACGCGGGTCGCGGTGGTCTTCGGTGCGGGGCTGTGGGAGGGCGAGCCGTCGCCGTATCTCGCCCACCGGCTGGACGCGGCGGCCGAGCTGTACGAGGCGGGGCGGATCGAGGTCGTCCTGGTCACCGGGGACAACAGCCGGGAGGACTACGACGAGCCGGACGCGATGCGCGCGTATCTGACCGAGCGCGGTGTGCCGGGGCGGCGGATCGTCAGCGACTACGCCGGCTTCGACACCTGGGACTCCTGTGTACGGGCCAAGAAGGTGTTCGGCGTCGACCGGGCGGTGCTGATCAGCCAGGGCTTCCACATACGCAGGGCGGTCGCGCTGTGCCGCGCGGCGGGCGTCGCGTCGTACGGCGTCGGGGTCGACGCCAAGCACGATGCGACGTGGTACTACGGCGGCGCGCGGGAGTTGTTCGCTGCGGGCAAGGCGGCGGTGGACTCGGCGTTTCAACCGGATCCGCGCTTCCTCGGGCCCCGGGAGCCGGGCGTGGACCGGGCGCTGGCCGCACCTCGTTGAGCCTGGACTCTGGGCCTTCAGCGGGGTCGGGGATGCGTCTGCCTGCTTCCGCTCGTCCGCCGGGTGCCGGTCGTGGTCCGTCCTCGCGCAGTTCCCCGCGCCCCTGACGGGGCACGAGACCTGGGCCGGGGGCCTCAGCAGGGGCGGGGATGCGTCTGCCTGCTTCCGCTCGTCCGCCGGGTGCCGGTCGTGGTCCGTCCTCGCGCAGTTCCCCGCGCCCCTGATGGGGCACGACCTGGGCCGGGGGCCTCAGCAGGGGCGGGGGTGCGTCTGCCTGCTTCCGCTTGTCCGCCGGGTGCCGGTCGTGGTCCGTCCTCGCGCAGTTCCCCGCGCCCCTGAAGGGGCACGAACGGGGCTCACAGTGGGGTGGGGGGCTCGCTGAGGTCGGGTTACCGCGTGTGTAACGCGAGTGCGTCGGGGCGTGTAACACGCGCGGCGGACCCTGGCTGGTATGCACACCAAGGCGACACCGACCCACTGTCCGTACTGCGCGCTGCAATGCGGGATGGGCCTGACGTCCGGCCCCGGCGGGGTGGAGGTCGTGGAGCGTCCCGAGTTTCCCGTGAACGGGGGCGCGCTGTGCGGCAAGGGCCGTACGGCGCCCGCTGTGCTCTCCTCCCGGGTGCGTCTGACCGAGCCACTCATCCGATCCCACGCCACGGGCCGGCTCGAACCGGCCACCTGGGAGGAGGCCGTCGGCCGTGTCGCCGACGGGCTCTCCCGCACGCGTACGGAGCATGGCCCGGACGCGTGCGGGGTGTTCGGCGGCGGCGGTCTGACCAACGAGAAGGCGTACGCGCTCGGGAAGTTCGCGCGGGTGGCGCTCGGCACGTCGCAGATCGACTACAACGGCCGGTTCTGCATGTCGTCGGCGGCGGCCGCCGGGCAGCGGGCCTTCGGACTCGACCGGGGTCTGCCGTTCCCGCTCGCGGACGTCCCGCGCACGGGCTGCGTCATCCTGGTCGGCTCCAACCTCGCCGAGACGATGCCGCCCGCACTGCGGTATCTGACGGAACTGAAGGCGAACGGCGGCAAGTTGATCGTCGTCGACCCGCGCAGGACCCGCACCGCCGAGCAGGCCGATCTGCATCTGGCGCCGCGCCCCGGCACCGACCTGGCGCTCGCCCTCGGGCTGCTGCATCTGGTGGTGGCCGAGGGGCGGACGGACGAGGCGTTCATCGCGGAGCGCACCAGCGGCTGGGAGGAAGCGCGGGCGGCGGCGATGGCGCACTGGCCGGAGTACGTGGAGCGGATCAGCGGCGTTCCGGTGCCTCAGCTGCGGGACGCGGTGGAGATGTTCTGCGCCGCCGAGTCGGCGATGGTGCTCACCGCGCGCGGCCCCGAACAGCAGTCCAAGGGCACCGACACGGTCGGCGCGTGGATCAACCTGTGCCTCGCCACGGGCAACGCGGGCCGCCCGCTGGCCGGTTACGGCTGTCTGACCGGGCAGGGCAACGGCCAGGGCGGACGCGAACACGGCCAGAAGGCGGACCAGCTGCCGGGCTACCGCAAGCTGACGGACCCGGCGGCGCGGGCGCATGTCGCCGGGGTGTGGGGCGTCGACCCCGATTCGCTGCCGGGCCCCGGCAGGTCCGCGTACGAACTGCTCGACGCGCTCGGCGGGGACATCAAGGCTCTGCTCCTGATGGGCTCCAACCCCGTCGTGTCCGCCCCGCGCGCCGCACACGTGGAGGAACGGCTGCGGTCGCTCGACTTCCTGGCGGTGGCCGACGTCGTCCTCTCCGAGACGGCTCAACTGGCCGATGTCGTGCTGCCGGTGACGCAGTGGGCCGAGGAGACGGGCACGGTGACGAACCTGGAGGGCAGGGTGCTTCTGCGCCGCCAGGCGGTGACAGCGCCCGATGGAGTCCGCAGCGACCTGGACGTGCTCCACGGCCTCGCCGCCCGCCTCGGCCACGAGAAGGGCTTCCCGACGGACCCGGAGGAGATCTTCGACGAACTGCGCAGGGCGTCCGCGGGCGGCCCCGCGGACTACTCCGGCATCTCGTACGCACGCCTGAAGGAGGGCAACGGCGAGGGAGTCTTCTGGCCCTGCCCGGCGGAGGAGGAAGAACAAGAGAGGGGCGCCGCGCACCCCGGGACCCCGCGTCTCTTCCTCGACCGGTTCGCCACCGAGGACGGCCTCGCGCGGTTCGTGCCGGTCGTCCACCGGGCCGCCGCCGAGGAGGCGGACGCGGAGTATCCGGTGCTGCTGACCACGGGGCGGGTGCTCGCCCAGTATCAGTCGGGGGCCCAGACGCGCCGCGTCGACGAGTTGAACTCAGCCGCCCCCGGACCGTTCGTGGAGCTGCATCCGCGGCTCGCGGCGCGGCTGCGGATCGAGGAGGGCGAGCCGGTGACGGTGGTCTCGCGGCGGGGGCGGGCCGTCGCCCCGGCGCGGATCACCGGGGCGATCCGGTCGGACACGGTCTTCATGCCGTTCCACTGGCCGGGCGAGGGGCGGGCCAACTCCCTCACGCATCCGGCGCTCGACCCCGTGTCCCGGATGCCGGAGTTCAAGGTGTGTGCGGTACGTCTTGAGAGGGAGTAGCCCGCGGTCGCGCTCCTGCCGGAATCAGCAGGTGCGGTTCACGTAGTGCGCGCCCTGGATCTTGCTCGCCGAACCCAGCCAGTGGTTGCCCGGACCGACACAGCGCTCGTAGTCGGGGGCGAGGGCGACCCGCACCTGGATGACGACCTTCGAGCCGTCGCTCGTGCAGTGGTTGTAGAACGCGTCGCTGCCGGTCTCGTAGAACCCGCAGGGGTTCATGACGGCGGTCGGGGCGTGAGCGGACGCGGCGGCCGCCACGGGGAGGCCGAGAGTGAGTGCTACGGCGCCGACGAGGGCCGGAAGCGAACGGCGAAGGCTCATGGGGCAGCTCCTGCTGAGGACGTGGTGCTCACGCACCGACTCGCGCACCGACTGGTGCACACGGAGAGTGCCATGGCCGCGACCTTCCGTGATCATGTGGTTCGTGCGCGTCGCACGCACGGGTGACGGAGTCCACCGGATCGAGTGCGCAGGCGTTTGAGCAGCTCAATCGCCCTCTCACCGCCCCGCACGGAACAACGCCCAGTCCCCTCCCCCGATCACCGCCCCCGAGGCCCGCAGCCCCGCCGCCACCCGCGGCGCCGCCACGTACACCCACGCCCGAGCCGTGCCCCCGTCCAGGAGTGTCACGTCCCGCACCACCCGGTCGTACAGGTTGCGGGGGTCGCCCGGCGCGTAGTCCTCCAGTACGTCGAGCTCGGCGAGGAGCCGGTCGTACGCGGAGGGCAGTGCGGTGATCAACTCGCCGCGCACCGGCCCCGCTTCGGGGTCCTCCACCAGGTACGGATAGCCGGGCCCCGCGTACAGGACCGCCCCCGCGAGCCGCGCGGGCTGCTCCGCGGCGACGCGGCCGCGCAGGTGGACGTCGTGGTTGGGCTCCCCCGGCCGCAGCGTCCCGTACACGAAGAACGGCAGCCGGGCCGCCGCCGCGCTCACTCGGCGGTCTCCCGCGCCACCCACTCCAGGTATGCCGCGCTGCCCCGCACCACCGGTGTCGCGATGATCTCGGGGGTGTCGTAGTCGTGGGCTTCGGTCAGCCACGCCTCAAGGGCGTCGTACCGCGCGGCCGCCGTCTTGAACAGGACCTGCCACTCCCGCGCGGTCTCGATGCCGCCCTCCCAGCGGTAGACCGAGACGACGGGCCCGCCGATCTGCGCGCACGCGGCGACCCGCGCCGCCACCGCGCCGCTCGCGAGGTCTTCTGCCTTCTGGGCGGTGTCGGGGGGGGGGGCGCGCGGGGGGACCCGCGGCGGGGCGCCAGACTCTCGGCGCGGCGACTTCCGCGATAGACC
>NZ_JBHYIG010000003.1:0-1471 GCF_042740015.1 Streptomyces sp. NPDC059037 | reverse complement strand
CCGCCGAGACGGCCTCCGTCCCGGCCCCGGCACAGGCCGACACGGCCCCCGCCCCCGTCGACACCGCCCCCGCCCCCGTCGACACCCCCCCCCCCCCCCCGGCTCTCCGGTTTCGTACGTCGACGTCATGCACCGATTCTCGCCGCAGACGCTCGCAGGACAGGGCCACCGGCCCTGCCGAAGGTCCCGAACCTCGCGTACCCGACCGGCGTACCGACGGCTGTTACACAACCTCCCGGTCTCCGTGACGGACGCTTCCTAACGTCGACAGGGCCATGAAACTCAGCTGCCCCCGCCCCCGCCTCCTGCGCGGCGCGCCCTTCGCCGTCGCCGCGGTCGTCGTGCTTGCCGGATGCGCCGGCGTGGACGGGCTCGACGCCGGTGAGCCCGCGCCGTCCGTCTCCGTGCAGCCGCGCCCCGAGCCGCTCTGGCCCGCCTGGTCGGGTACGTCGGCCAAGGCGCCCGGCGCCGACACCGCCACCCACCAGCCGCCGCCGGAACCCCTGGACGGGCTGCCCGACGTGGGCAAGGAGGGCATCGGCGGCCTCGACGTCCGTGCGGTCCTGCGGGCCGACCCGCGGATGCGCGCCCTCGCCGACCGCCCCACGATCGAACGGCCGGGGCGTGCCGGGCTCAGGCCGGTCATGCTGAAGGACCTGACGGGCGACGGGAAGCCCGAGCTGCTCGTGGCCGCCGACACGGAGAGCGGACACAGTGTGCTCTCCGTCTACCGGGCGCTCGGCGGCCGCGTCTACCCCATCCTGTTCGCCTCGGGGAAGCGCGTGAGCATCGAGACGATCGGCCCTGATCTGCTGCTGCGCAGCTCGTGCGCGGGCGGCGGCGAGCAGGCGGTGCGGTTCCACTGGGACGGCGTACGGATGTCCACGGTGAGCGACACCAAGAACTACGGGAGGACGGCGGGCCAGGACCGCACCCGGTCCCCCGCCCCGGCGCCCTCGCGCGGCTCGGAGCCCGGCGCGTGAGGGGCGTCGCCCGGCGCGCCCGCGCCGCCCTCAACTCGCTCGGCCTGCGCTGGAAGATCGCCGCGCTGCTCGCGCTCGGCTGCGCGGTGGTCGCCGTGGCCATCGGGCTGCTCGTGCACCATGCGCGGCTCGAACAGGTCTCCGCGGGCGCCAGGTCCGGTGCCGTCGCGCAGCTGGTGCGGGTGCGTCAGCTGTACGAGCTGACCGGACAGGTCGACACGGACACCACGGACGGCACCGACGCCGCCCTCGACTCGCCGGACCTGCCCGCGCCGCTGCGGGCGGCCGCGCTTGACGGGCGGCGGACCACCTACCTCGACATGGGCGCCGCCGACCCCGCCGTCTGGGCGGCGCGGCCGGGGGGGGTGGCGTGACGGGCGTGGCGGGGGGGGGGGGGCGGGCAGGGCCCCCCCCGGGGGGGGCGGCTCGCGGCCCCGATTGTGAGGGGGTGTGTAACACACACCCAGCCCCCCCCCACCCGCCACGGT
>NZ_JBHYIG010000002.1:92083-111087 GCF_042740015.1 Streptomyces sp. NPDC059037 | reverse complement strand
GGCTCGTGGGGCCCGCGGGGGGGGGGGGGGGGGCGCCCCCCCCACCACAACCGCGGGGGGGGGGGGTCTCTGGGGGCGGGCCCGCCCCCCTGCGAGATAAAGGGCGGGGAAGGCTTCATTGGTCGGCTGGAATTGCTTGAATTCAATTACCGTACATCTTGCTTTAGTGGTGTTTGCGATTAAGATATAAGTGTAAGTAAAGACGGAATGGAAGGGATTTGAAAATGGAAGAATTCGAGAAGGGGGAGCGAGTGGAGCTCGTTCACACTGCCGACGAGTACACGCGGCTGCAGCAGGGCGACCAGGGAACGGTCGCGAGGTGGGATGCGCGCCTGGGGCACCTGGAGGTCGACTGGGACTCCGGGTCCAAGCTCACGATCATCCCGGAGCTCGGCGACGAGGTTCGGCGCTTCTGATTGGCCCAGGCCGGGGGTGCAGGGGGAACCCTCCCTGCACCCCCGGTGCCGCTCAGGTTCACCAGGGCCCGAGCGGGCGGCACCGAAGGGAATCCAGGCCCGCCGGCGGCGCGCACCCGGCCGCTGCGCAGCACGAAAGGAACCGCTGAGTGCTCACTCTGTTCACCAACCGATTTCAGGAATTCCGGCCGTCCCAAGGGGTGCCGGTACGGATCACCCTGGGCGGTGTCCGCTTCAAGCTCCCCTACTCCCTCACTCACTCGGTGCGGGAGCTAGCGCCACGTCGCGAATACCTCAACGCGGCGAAGCCCGAGTTCGAGAAGGCGTACAGGGCTGATCTCGACAAGCTCGGCCCGGAGCGGGTGGCGGCGCTGCTGCGGCAGATCGCGGAGGCTGAAGGGGATCACCGCCTGGTGCTGCTCTGCTTCGAGGATCTTGCCAAACCGGGGCTGTGGTGTCACCGCGGAGTGTTCGCCACCTGGTGGAGGGAGCGAACGGGGGACGAGGTGCGGGAGCTGTCCCCGAGGGAAGACGAGCAATATCGGCAGGGCACCCTGATGTGAGCGTCGGAACCGCTCACCAAAGATAGGTGACATGATTTCAAGGGGCTCTGCGCTCCTTGTGTTAGGTTCCGCGCAGCGCCCGGCCCGGCATCCCGCCGAGGTCGGGCGTTGTCGTTTCCAGGAGGAGAGATGTTCCAGGGCACCATCCCCGGCCCCATGCGCTCGATCGTGCGCGAGACAGCCAGCCTGTGGCCTCGCGGCCCGGTGTACGTCCCGTGCTGCGGAAACTTCACCATCGAGCGGTCGCTGGCTGGCCTGGGTTTCGGCCTCCACTCCTCCGACGTGTCCATCTACACGAGCGCGGTCGGCCGGTGGCTCACCCGGCAGCCGGTTGGCCTCCAGCTCCGCGAGGAGAGTGCCGACGAACTCGGCTGGCTCGCGGACTCTTTGGACGACGGCGTCGGCACCGTGGCCACGCTCATGCTCGGCACGCGCTTCCTCGCCAGCGTCGGGCGCGAAGGGCTGTGGCACGAGCGCGTGGTGCGCTCCTACCGGGAGCAGTGGAAGGCCAAGCACGCGGAGACCGTCGAGCGGCTGTCCAACTCGGACGTCGAACTGGCCTCGTACGAGGTGGAGGATGTGCGCTCCTGGCTCCAGAAGGTCCCTGGTGACGCTCCGGTGTGCAGCTTTCCTCCCTTCTACGGCGGAGGGTACGAGAAGCTGTACGAGCCGCTGGAAGCTCACTTCACCTGGGACGCGCCGCAGTACGAGCCGCTGACCGACGACGATGTGGTCAGCGTGCTCGGTGCGATCACGGACCGGCCGTATTGGCTGACCGCCTCCAATCACAGCGTGCCCGAGCTGCACCCGTACCTGCGCGGCGTGATCAAGGCGACGCCGCGCGCCGCTCCCTTCTACGTGTACGCCAGCGAGGCCCCGACACGGATCGTCGCCCCGCGCCAGCCGATCGACCCGGTGAAGATCCCGCGCCTGCGCGAGGGCGAGAAACTGGTCGGCCCGCTCACGCTCTCGCTCCTCAAGCCCGGCCAGTTCAACGCGCTGCGCTCCCGGTACCTCAACCCGAGGATCGCTCCGGGCGCGGCGAACCTGGCGGTCGCGGTGCGGGATGGCGGCGGTCGGCTGCTGGGTGTCTTCGCGATGGCTCCCAGCACGTTCACCCCGGACGAGGCGTACGTGCTCTCGGACTTCGCGGTCGCGCCGACCGACTATCCGCGTTTGTCGAAGCTGATCGTGCTCGCGGCCACCAGTGCCGAGACGCAATTGCTGTGCCAGCGGGCGTTCTCGCGGCGGATTAGACGCGTGGCGACGACGGCGTTCAGCAACAACCCGGTGTCGATGAAGTACCGCGGGCTGCTGCGACTGACCAAGCGCAGTCCGTCGAACGAGGACGGCTGGAAGTTCCAGCTCCAGTACGAGGGGGCGATGGGCCAGCACTCGCTGGCCGAGGCCCTTGAGACGTGGGCGAAGCGGTGGGGCGCCCCAACGACGAAGACGGGAGTCTGATCATGGAGAGCCAGTCCACTCGCCTCGCCCCGCCGCAGATGGTGCAGGGCGACCCGCGCACGCTGACGCTGCTCGACCACAACGCGAGGTTCCTGCCGCATGAGCAGTTCCGGCAGCTGGTGGCGAACATCGAGCGGGACGGGCACCTGACCTCGACGCCACTGGTGTGGAACGACCGTGAAGGCGGACGGCTGGTCGTCCTGTCGGGCAACCACCGCACCCTCGCAGCGGTCGAGGCCGGCCTGCCGCAGATCTGGTGGATGCAGATAGATGAGCCGCTGCCCCGGCAGCGGCAGATCGCGCTCCAGCTCTCGCACAACGCCATCGCGGGGCAGGACGATCCGGCGATCCTCAAGGAGCTGTACGACGAGCTGGAGAACGTGGAGTGGCGGCAGTACACGGGCCTGGACGACAAGACGCTGGACCTGCTGGAGAAGGTGGACGTCGCCTCCCTGGGTGAGGCGAACCTCGACTTCGCCAGCGTGCAGTTCATGTTCCTGCCCGCCGAGCTGGAGCGGGCGGAAGCGGCGTTCGACGCGGCCCGCTCCACGGCGACGGCGGATGAGCGGTGGGTGGCGGGGCTGGGGCAGTACGAGCCGGTGCTCGATGCGTTGGAGACGTCACGGGCCGCGTACAAGATCGGCAACAGTGCGACGGCGCTCGGAGTGATCCTCTCTGTGTTCGAGCGGCACCTGTCGGAATTGGCCGAAGGCTGGTTCGACGCGGGTACCGGGGAGCCAACCCGGGTTGGGACCGCGCCGCTGGAGTCCGTGTTTGGCGTGCGCGATTTGCCAGTGGAGACGGCGGCCGTCATACGGGCGGCGATCGACCGGATGGTGAAGGACGGCACTGTGCCAGCGGACGAACCGTGGCGCGCACTGGAAGTCCTGGCCGTACAGAGCAACTAGAGGCCGTTGGCCAGGAGGTGAGCGGTGGCCGAGGGCACCGTGGAGTCCTGGGAGCGGCAGAGCGGGGAGTCGGTCCAGGCGTTCGAGGCGTTCGCTGTGTACCGCGATCTCGGCCCGGTGCGGAGTGTCACGAAGGTGGCACGGGAGTTGGATAAATCCCGCACGCTGGTGGGCCGGTGGTCGCGGCAGTTCGCATGGGTGATGCGGGCGACGGCGTACGACAGGGAGCAGGACCGGCTGTTCCTTGCGGAGCAGGCGCAGGCGCGGCGTGAAATTGCCCGTAGGCACGCGAAGTTGGCGCAGGCGGTGCAGAGCAAGGCCGTGGCGCGGCTTCAGACGCTCGACCCGCGGGAGCTGTCGCCGTCGGAGCTGCTGCGGTATGTCCAGGTGGCGGCGGAGATCGAGCGCCGGGCTGTGGGCGAGGCGCCGGTGGCCGGGTCGGCTGAGGAGCGGGACCAGGGCGCGGACGTGGCGGTGCTGTCGGACGAGGAGCGCCGGGCCCGGATGGATCAGCTGCGCCGGGAGTTGGAGCGGCGGCTGTCGGAGGGTGGGCAGTGAGCCGGGGCCGGGCCAAGCGGGGCTTGGTCGAGGGGTTCGCGGACCCGTCGGTGATGAGCGAGGAGCAGCTGCGGGCCGAGGTCGCGGCGCTGGTGCGGGCTGATGAGCTGTCGTCGCGGCGCTGGGCGTGCGAGGTCGAGGACTGCGACGGGCTGCCTCATGCGGGGTGGCTGCATCACCATGCCCGTGCGGCGCAGCGGCGGCCGCTGTGGCTGTGGACCGTGTGGATGCTGCTCACCGGCCGTGGTTGGGGAAAATCGCGGACGGCGGCGGAGGCGGTGCGGGAGTGGGCGCGGACGCCGGGGCAGCAGATCGCGGTAGTGGCGAAGAACGCGACGCTGGTGCGCGACATCTGCTTTGAGTCCCCGAAGTCGGGGTTGCTGTCAGTGTTCCCGCCGGAGGAGATATCGAAGTACACCTCGTCGCTGGGTGACACGACACTCAGGTTGAAGAACGGCACGCTGATTAGGGGGTTCGGTGCGGAGACGCCGGACAACCTGCGTGGTTGGGCGTTCGACAAGGCGTGGGCGGACGAATATGCCGCCTGGTCGCGGCACACCGCGCAAGAGGTCTACGACATGCTGTGGTTCTGCCTGCGTGAGGCGGACACCCCGCAGGTCGTGATCTCCACGACGCCGAAGCCGCTCCCGCACGTCAAGCGTTTGGTGGAGCGTGGCCGGGCGCAGGAGAAGGCGCACCGGGAGGGTGGGGTTCCTCCTCGGGTGGTGTTGACGCGCGGGCACATGCGGGAGAACGACGCGAACCTGAGCATGGCGGCCCGTGAGGAGCTGGAGGAGGAGTACGCCGGCACCAGGCTGGGGCGCCAGGAGCTGTCGGGCGAGCTACTCGAGGACGTCGAGGGCGCGCTGTGGCAGGGCTGGATGCTGGAGGTCGAGGGATTCCGGTGGAAGCCCGAGCATCTACCGGACCTTCAGAGGGTGGTGGTGGCCGTGGACCCGGCGACCAAGAGCCACGAGAACGCGGACATGACGGCGTTCACGGTGGCGGGGCGCGGCCTCCCGGTGGAGTCGATGTTCGGGGACGACCGGCCCTGCGGGTATCTGCTGCACGCGGAGCAGGGACGGCATACGCCGACGCAGGCGATGAAGCGGGTGGCGCAGCTGTATCACGAGCATCGTGCGGACTGCGTGGTGATCGAAGCGAACAATGGCGGTGACTATCTGCCCGCGCTGTTGGAGCAGGTGGATCCGACGGTGAACTGGCGAATCGTTCATGCGACGCGAGGGAAGAGGGCGCGGGCTGCTCCGGCGGCGCAGCTGTATGAGCAGGCTCGGGTGCACCACGTCGGCCCGGCGCGGGTGTTCGCGGAGCTGGAGGAGCAGATGACGACGTTCGTCGGTCAGGGTGAGACGGAGGACTCGCCGGACCTGTTGGACTCGGCGGTGTGGGCGCTGTGGGACCTGTTCCTCGACCCGACGATGCCGCCTCCCAGGGGAGGGGACGATCAGCGGCTATCTGGTCGACGTTGACGAGCAGTTGCTTGATGCGGCTCGCGCGTGGTTGGCGCTGCTGTTCACTGCTGCGGCTTCGCACGTGAGGAGCTAGTGGGTAGGGGGGCATGGAACCATGGGCTACTTAGCTTGCTCAGGGGGGGGGAGTTGTGCTTGATGAGTCTGGCGTGGGCTGGTGTCATCTCGCGGTGGCTACGTAGGCGTCTACCGATCGAGAAGGCGGATGGGGAAGTGAGCGAGGTACTCGTCGCCTATGACGCTCTGTCGGTCGGCTCGTCTGACCACGAGGAACTGCGTGGAGGCATCGAGGATGCAGCCCGGCGGCACTTCCATTCCTGGCATGGTTTCTCGTTTCACTTCGTCTACACGCCATTGCTGCTAGTTGTCGCACTGCCCTTGCTGCTGATAGCGCAATTCGGCAACGCCCGCATCTCGTTCTTTGTGATGGCTTCCTTTTGGACTTTCATCACGGTCGCGATGTGGCGGTCGATGGCTCACCGCATCCTTGCCGCTCGGATCGCTTACTCGATTATGGTCGTGATAGGTGTCTATTTGTGGTCTGGGTTCATTCGCGAAAATCCCTCACCATTGATAGTTCCGTACGTGGCGGGATCGGGATTTATCTTCTTTCTTTTGGTTGCTCTTCCGGCGGTGCTTAGGTCCTATCTGAAGCATCGTGGGCGAGTTCGGGAAGTTTGTCACCCGCATGACGGGGCTGTTGTGTGGGCTGTGCGTACCGCCGGTCTGCTCCATCGGGAGCGCGAGGCCTGGCGTTCATCGGCGGCAGCACGAGCCTGTTGTAATCATGTGGAAAACCTAGCTGTCGAGATAGAGCGAGGGCTTTCGCTGGCGCACCGGCTGGACCCTGGTGACAGCACGCTGCGGCGTGAGTTCCGGCTCGAAGGGCGGCGTGTCGCCGAGGCGGTGCGAGCCTACAAGCGCATCATTGCCGCCGCTCGGGGCCCTGAAGACATTGATCGTGTTGTTCGTTCCCTCCTGAGTGGTGTTGGGGCGTTGGTGCGTCACGATCGGGAGGCCTTGCTTGCTGACGCTCCGGACTTGCCCGAAGCGGCCACGAGGTTCCGCGAATTCATCGGGAGGTCGGCCCCAGGGGTGGCGCTCGTGGCACTGTCCTTCATGCTTCCTTTGATCCCTGCAATCGCCGCGAAGCCTGAAGTTGCCGATACGGTGCGATGGGTTGTTCTGGTTATGGGAGTCACCACGATCTTCACAGCAAGCCCCGATCTCTCTGGGCGTGTGGGCGACGTCATTGGGAAGGCGCTCCCCTTCAAGTAAGACCTGGTACTTGAAGGGCGTCATGTGGCCCCGGTGGGCGGCAGCTAGGGTTGTTGGTGGTGCGGGCCGAACTAGTAGGGGTAGCTGTGGGCCTGCGCCAGTTCCTGATCGATTCCTGGTCGTGGTTGAACTACAAGCCGGTGATGGCTGATGCAGGCCGACCTGGAAGCCGTGTGTTCCCGGAGCTGGCCAAAATGTGGGTGCCGCCCCACGAGTTGCGGCGGCTGGCTGCTTACAAGGTGTTGGCGTCGTACGACAACAACCAGGCTGGGCAGCTCGTAGCGGTCGGCGGCGATGCGAGTGCGCTGGAGCGGCGGGAGCTGGGTGACGCGGCGCAGTTGGTCGATACCGCGCTTGGATACCTCCTCGGCTCTGAGCAGAAGGTCGCGGTTGAGGGGGCGGAGCACGCCGACGAGGAGACGCCGACGCCAGGTGCGGCGGAGGCCGCTGCTGTGCAGGACCGGTTGCGGAAGTGGGCGGACAAGGAGCTGCTGACGTTCCGGGTCCAGCAGGCGGAGCGAGCGGCTGTGCTCCTCGGGGACAGTGTGATGGTGCTGGCTTGGAACCCGGAGAAGCAGCGGCCGACGCTGCGGGTCTACGATCCCGGGTTCCTCTTCCCGCAGTGGGACGACGAGGACGACGACTTCCCTACGCGGGTGCATCTGGCGTGGGAGCTGCCAGCGGACGACGACACGGGGATGAAGGCCAGGGTGCGTCGGGTGACGTACGAGCTGGGTCCGATATCCGAGGGCGGTGACGAGGACGCGGATGGTGGCGGGACCTCAGGGCGCACGTATCCGTGGGAGCCGGGCCGTACGTCCAACGTGACGTGCTATCTCACCGATGCGGAATGGCTACTGGATGACCTGAAGAACGGGGAGACGCTTGACCGTCTGCCGATGGGCAAGGCGTCCTTCCGGGTACGGCCGGACGGTACGGAACTGAATCGCCTGGATCTGATGATCGACTTCGTGCCGGTGGTGCACATCGCGAACACGATCCCGGACGGCGGCGAGCATTGGGGCCGCTCGGTGCTCGCGCGGGTGCTGCAGGCGCTGGATGAGCTGGCGGCCACGGACTCGGACAGCTCGGCGGCCTCTGCGACGACGGGCACGCCGATCATCGGGCTTGCGGGTGCGCGGTTGCCGGTGGATCGGGCGACGGGCAGGCCGCAGGAGCTTGAGGTGAAAGCTGGTGCGGTGTGGCAGCTCGGTGAGACGGGGCGGATGGATGCCTTGGATACGTCGCCGCAGTTGGCTGAGTTGCGGGCGCGGGTGGATCACCTGCTGGAGCGGATCGCGGCGAACTCGCGAGTGACGGCCGCCGGGTTGGGGACATTGGATGCCACAGAGGTGCCGTCGGGGTACGCGCTGAAGTTGGCGTTGGGGCCCCTGGATGCGTTGATCGGGATGATGCGGCTCGCGCGGGAGCACAAGTATCGGTTGCTGTTCAAGATGGTGCAGCGGTTGTATCAGGCTGGCCGGGCGGAGGGCTGGACGGCGGGGGAGACACTGCCGGCGCGGCTGGCGTGGGCGCCGCACACACCGACCGACCGGGGCGCGGTGCTGGAGGAGGTCGTGCAGGCGTACGGGGCGGGGGTGTTGTCGCTGGAGACGGCGGTGGCGATGCTGCTGGAGGCTGGGTACCCGATCAAGGACGCGTCACAGGAGGTGGAGCGGATCCGGGCGAAGGCAGAGCAGGAGGCCGCTGCGCGGATGGCGGAAGCTACTGCTCGGCGCGGGCGGGACGAGGTCGACGAGGACCAGGAGGAGGGCGGCGGGTCGGGTTCGACCGGTGCGCGGAAGCCGGTCGAGAGAGGGCGGGAGCCTGTGGCGATCAGTCGGTGACGTGTTCGCCGTGATGGTCGTGGTTGTGTGTTTGCTATGGCGGCACTCTGCCGCCCTGCCACGACGTGAGATCGCTGGGACGTTACTATTTCAGGTCGCTGCGAACCTTCTTCTCAACCTCCTTGTACCCGCTACGGATCGCGTCTGCGAGTGTGCCTAGGTCCATTCTCTGCCTGATGGCCAGTTCGCTATCAACCGCTTCACCGCCAACAAGCTTTTCGTGATACGGCCTCACGATGAGATCGAGCTTCCGATTGAATTCGTGCACCGTACTGGAGAATCCCTTAACGGCTTCCTGGACATCCTTACTTGCTACGACCTGGACCTGACTCATGACGCGGTCCAGTTCGTTGGGGTCCGCCTGCTCCAAGTCCGCGACTGGCACAGATGACCAGAAGTCGGCATTGTCAACGATTCTGGCGGTGACTCTCAACAAGTCGGCATAGACCGCAAGGCGCTGACCTGTTAGTTGCTCTAGACGTACGCTCTTGCGCCGCATTCGCTCGACCACGATTGGCGCTAGAGCCGTGCCCGCGATTCCAGCGATGCCAGTGATGGCCGTCCAGGATTCACTGTCCATAGCCCGTCCAACGACAGAGATCGCTGAAGGAGACGATGCCGGAGGCATGTGAGGGCGCCAGGGGCGGAGACATTCAACGGTCATGCGAGGCCGCGGTCAGTCGCGAGGGCCAAGTGGGGCCACTCCAGCCCGCCACGGTGGCACCGTACGGCGGTCGGCGACGTTGGACAGACCTGTGGTCGTGTCGGCGCAGGTGGCTACACTGATCAGCAGCGCGGGGGCGCGCTCTGGAGGAGATGTATGGTCCGGCCCCTGCCGTCTCGCCGTCTTGTCGGCTTCCGCCGTGACGGGCGGCCGATCTACCCGATTCTTGGTGCCTCTTCAGAGGACGAGACGAACGACCAGCTGGACGAGGGCACCGACGCAGGTGGCTCGGATCAGCAGGTCACTGTGACCCAGGATCGTCTGGGGAAGTTGCTGACGCGGGAGAAGGCCCAGGGTGAACGGGCGGCGATCAAGCGCCTGTTGACCACGCTCGGGTTCGACACCCCGAAGGCGCTGTCGGAGTTCGTGTCCACGCAGCGGGAGGCCGAGCAGGCCGCGCTGTCGGAGGTGGAGCGCCGCGAACAGGCCGCTCAGGAGCGGGAGTTGCAGGCCGCTCGTCGCGAGGAGCTGGCTGCCGAGCGGGAGCGGGCCGCGCTTCGCCGGGCCGCGCTGGTGGCGCTCGGCGCGGAGGGCGATGACCTGGTGGACGCGGAGCGTCTGCTGACCTTGGATGACGACGACGCGGACGAGGCACAGATCCAGTCGGCGGCCGAGTCCCTGCGAGCCCGGCGTCCGGAGCTGTTCGGGGAGGTCCGCAGGGCGGTGCCGGCGGCCCCTGCGGGCGCACCGGCCGGGCGCGGCCCCTCTCGTACGACGCCGGTTTCGAAGCCTGGTTCGGCCGGGCTGGAGATGGCCAAACGACGGGGCCTGATCACCGAGTTCAGCGAGTCGGCCGCCCAGTAGCGTCGGGCCCAGATCTTGGGGACCACGCCCCTTTCAACTTCGTGGACGACATCGCCTCCGTGGGCGGTGTGCGGATTCTGACCGCAGCGTCCATGGAGACACGCATGTCCATCCAGCCCGTATCCAAGTCCGAGTACACGACCGCCAACCGTGAGTGGCTGGCGTCCCTGCACGGCACCGACTCCGTCGACACGATTACTCTCGACCTCAACCTGTTCTGCGAGGGCACGCACTACGTGTGCGGCGATGGGTGCGAGCCGTACGGCCGGGTGCTCTCCGGCGTGCCGGTCGGCCGGGTCGCGGAGTCCGGTATGTACGGCCCGTACGACCCGGAGGCGCACTGCGGGCGTCAGGTCCTGCGTGGCTTCGTGATCGCCGAGGCGCCGTTCGCGCCTGGGCAGACGCGGGTTCCGGCCGCGCTGCTGTGGCACGGCGCGGTGAAGGCGTCGAAGGTGCCGGGCGGTATCGATGTGTCCGAACTGACGTGGCACCCGCGTGCCGCGCAGATCCGATTCGTCTGAGCGGCGGTGTGAGCTGTGACGATTCAGGATCTACTCAAGGACGTCTCGGTCATGGACCTGACGACGTTCGCCAGGGCCATCCCGTCGCCGAAGGACTTCCTCCTCACCCAGTCGATCTTCCCGAACGTGGAGATGCGGGAGGTGAAGTGGCGTACGAAGGACTCCGGCCGGTACGTCAACGTCGCCAAGTACCGGGCGTTCAACGCGAGCGTGCCGTTCGCGACGCGTGAGGCGTGGCAGACGTCCCGCGAGGGTGCGCTGCCTGCGCTGGGCCAGAAGCTCGTCGTCTCCGAGCAGGAGCAGATCCTGCTGGAGGCGTCGCACGGCGCCGATCAGGATCGGCTGATCGAGCTGCTGTATGACGACGTGGAACGCCATGTCGAGGCGATCCGGTCCCGGCTGGAGCTGGCCGCGGGCGATGTGCTCGCGGACGGCCGCTTCACGCTGGAGCAGGAGAACGGCCTGACGCTGGAGGTGGATTGGAATGTTCCTGTCGAGAACATGCCGGTCGTCTCACGGCCGTGGTCGGCCCCGGCTTCCGATCCGATCGCGGACGAGCTGCGGTGGATTCAGCACCTGGACGACATCGGTGCGCCGGAGCCCGAGCTGGTGATCACCAGCCGGAAGGCGTTCTCGTACCTGGCGGCGAACAACGCGTACAGGGCGGCGTACTACGGCAGCGTCAGCCCGTCGACCACGCCGACGGCGACGCTCACCCCGCAGCAGATCAACGTGGTGCGCGGCAACTACTCGCTGCCGCCGATCCAGTTCTACAAGGCCCAGGTCAGGGTGGACGGCAAGCCCCGCAAGGTGCTGCCGGAGGACCTGTGGATTCTGGTGCCGCCGGAGCGGGAGAAGTGGGCGCAGACCATGTACGGGGTGACCGCGGAGGCCCTGGTGCTGTCGCGCGGCTCGAACCCCGAGATCATCCGCGAGGACGCTCCCGGCCTGATCATCACCCGTGGTGTGCAGGATGACCCGGTGCAGATCTGGACCAAGGGCGCCGCGGTCGGGATGCCGGTCATGCACACCCCGGACGCGCACATCGTGGCGAAGGTCCTGTGATGGCGGGCCGCGGGCGGCTGAAGGCCGCGGTGTACGTCCAGGACCCGGCTACCCGGGAAGAGCTGATCCTGCTGCCGGGCGAGTGCCCGGACCCGGAGGTAGCCGCGCTGATCACCAACCCGGATGCCTGGAACCAGGTACTCGAGGATCGCGAGCCGGAGCCGGTGGCGGTCGGTGAGCCGGACCCGACCGGCAAGGACAGCGTCCCGGAGGCCGCCGCAGGGGAGGCCGGCGGCGGGGCGAGGAAGCCGCAAGCCCGGCGCTCCCGCTCGTCCGGGTCGTAGTTGCCCGTACAGCCCGTCACCAGCATCCCCGTCTGGTGACGGGCCGTACCTCGTTCAATGAAGGAGTCCCTCGTGGACGAGTTCCAGAGATCGTGGCTGCTGGCGCAGCTCGGCCCGGATACAGACCCCGCCGACCTGGAGCGCCGGTTCTTCCGGCTGCGGAACGTACGCGCTGTCGCGCTGGAGGTCCTGGGCGAGCGGCGCGCGAAGCTCCTCGCCGATCCGCTGAAGGTCACCGTGGACGGCGTGGTGACTATGGACTTGCAGGAGAACCTGCGCGGCATCGAGCGGCAGATCGAGCAGGTACGGCAGGCCCCGGCCCCGGACGATCCCGGAACCGATGAGGACGAGGGGGAGACGGCGATGGAGGTGACGTGGCTGGTGCCCGCGCGCCGGTGCCGGTAGTGGCGGGTCAGGCAGCGGCCGAGGGCAGGCGGTCGCGCCATTGAGGAGGCCGTGGCGCGGCCGCGGTTTCAACGGGCAGGATCAGCTACCGCGTACATAATGCTCAGCGGGTGCGCCGGATCATCACTGTGAGGCGGGGCGAGGCCGGTGAGGGCTGACTGTGCCCGATGTCCTCATACCCCCATGACCGGTAGAGCGCATGGACCTTCCCATCCCCGGCCGCCTCATTGACCATGAGCGTCACGTTCTGCTCTTCACGACTGGCAAGGAACGCGTCGTGGATTCGCCGTGCGGTTCCAGTGCCACGCCAGGCGGGTCGAACTCCGATTTCCTTCAAGGCCGCAGCCGGTCGCGCAGTGTATTTCTCATCCGGTGCCGGGCTGGTTCGCTGCCAATACCGGTCGCCGTCCTCGATTTTGTTGCCGTACGCGTAGCCCACCGGGTGTTCATCGGCGTAGGCCAGGACCGTCACAAAGCCCGGCTCTACCCCGTGCCGGTCCAAACGCTCGCCGAACACAGTGACGGCGTAGTTCGGCAGGTGCAGCAGCGGGGCACGTACTTCGGCGTACACGTCGAGCAGGTCGCCGCGGATCGCGTCGAGCTCGTTGTACGTGCGGAGATCGATGGCGGGTGCCGAGGTCATGCTGTAGCCCTCCAGGTGGCAGTGTGCTCGGTCCAGATATGTGCGCTGTCGCTGCCCGGTGCGGCGGCGCGCAGGGCAGCACCGAACTCCTGAAGCATGCGGGAAACCCGAGCGTGTTTGGTAGCGGCATCGGCCGGAACGGAGATGGCAGTGCGTGTTGCGGTGTCGGCGTGCCCCTGTGCCAGTTGGGCATGGGCGAGGCGGCTGGTCGCGATAGCCCGTGAACGGCGCATGTACGGCCGGAGTGCGGCGAGGCAACGGTGCGCGTGATACTCGGCAGTGGCCCAGTCGCCGACGGCGAGATGGGCCGAGAGCGCGAGCGAGTGCAGTTCGGCCTCGTCGTAGAAGGCCAGCAGCCACACGGGGCGAAATGTGCCCGGCTCTGCGCGTCCCATTGCGTCCTGCGCCTGATCGAAGGTTCGGCGCAGTCCACGGCGATCCTGGGCAACTCCCTGGATAGCCATCTGCCGGGCGATTCCGAGGGACGCAAACAGGGGGTCTCGGCGTGTGATGTAGAGATTGCGCGCTACGTCGTTGGCTGCGCGCGCATCAGCAGGGCGCCCCATGTGCCGGTAGAGGGTGCCGGCGTGCGACCAGATGCGGAACTTGATGGCCTGATCACCGGATAGTTCGGCGAGCGTCTGAGCCTCTCGCATGTGCCCGATTGCGTCGTGATACCGACGGCCGTCAATGGCCGCCCACATTGCGGAAGAACGGAAGGAGGCCGCAGTCGCGTAGAGGTTGCTGCGAACGCGCTGGGTAGCACTGCCGGAGTTCTGAAGGTTCAAGGCCTCTCTGGCAAGAGACACGGCACGTTCCTCGATGACGAGTTGGCCGCCGTGGCGATGATCGCTGGCGATGACAAGAGCGAACTTACGCTGCAGTCGCTCGACATCGCTCATGCCGACGGTGCGGGATGCGGCTGCGGCAGGGGCAGCGGCTGCCGCGACTGCTGTGAGAGATCCGGCGACGAACGTACGGCGGTACATCGGGTCCTCCTGCGGTGGGGCTGCCATGGGCGAAGGCCGCCCTCGTGGCGCGAAGCCTAAAGCGACTGCGGACAACCCGGTGACGTCTTCCAACGCTCGTCGCGCTGCCTCGTTTGGCCAACGGACCCTTCCCGAGCGCCAGTCCCGAACTGTGCGCCCGTCGTAGCGCCCCGGCCGACCGGTGAGGCGATCCAGGGCTGAGTTAGCGGCTCTGGCAAGGCTGTTGGAGCTGTGGCCGTGCTCCTTAATCCACGCCTCAAGAGCCTCGTTACGCATGGCGTCCATGACCGCACAGTAGGTCGATGCGCACCGACAGTCAGGTAAAGGAACCCCCAAAACCCCCTAGGCGCCACGCGGAGGAACAGGGCTCTACGCCCTAACCCGCCTCGGTAGCACGGGAGTTATCTGGTCACGTAGCCAGGCTCCAGGGGCGCTCACAGAGAGCGTCTGACCTACGTGCAGAAGGGGGTGCCGTGAGCCTCGTGAACTCACAGCCGATGAGAGTGGACATGAAGCGAGACCCGGACAAGCGTCGACTCGTCCCGGAGGCGCCGCCGGATATAGAGGTGATGCAGCAGGCGATCGACGCCGCGATCCAGTCGCCGCTGAGCAAGCTGGACCGTGCCGACCTCGACGAGCAAAGCGAGGAACTCGCGGAGCACCTGCGTCGTCTCCTGCGCGAGGACTACCCCGAGGACGTTCCCGCCGTCCGGGCGGTGTTCCGGGCCGCCTACCGGATCCTCGACACTCCCATGCGCCCCACGCCAGCCGACAGCGACTACACCGCATGGCAGCACTGGCGGAACCTTGCCCACGCCACGGACGCGGTCCTCGACATGTTCCGCAGATACGGCAGGGGCGTCCGGTGAACCAGCCTGAGACGGAGAAGCCGCCGCTGCCGGTACGTCGGCGGGGCACCCACCTGACCCCTGAGCACAGGGCGCCGCGCGGAACGGTGTTCATCGCCAGGCCAGGACTGCCGCCCGAGGCGCCGACGAGGCGCTTCAGCCCCTAGCGGCGCCATGGGTTGCCCGGCACACATAAGCCAGGGCCAACGACCAGGGAGGCCGCTCGGGCCTCCACGACTCTAACCAGCAGAGAGACAGCATTACGTGAGCGCATGTGACGTCCGCCAAGAGACCGAGCAGCACCCCGAGTTCGCGGAGCAGATCGAGCGGATAGCACCGCGGGTCATTCCTGTCGTGGAAGAGGTGACCGGCCTGCTGCTGGGGCCACGTCCGGTGATCCGCTTACTCAGTCCGGTCGCCTGGGTGCAGGCCGTCGTCGACCACCAGGCACGGGTCAACGCCCGGGACATTGCCCACTTCGACATGAGCGACGACGAGATCCTCCAGCTCGACGCACGGCTGACCGCCCTGGAGGCGGAGCTGCGCTACATCTGGATGGGGGCTGCCGGCGCGACCATCGAGGACGGCAACGGCATAGCGCAGGTCCTGATGGCGCCTGAGATGTTGCACCACAACGGCTACGAGGAGCCGGAACTGATGAAGGTGCTGGCGCACGAACTGACGCGTGTGGGTCAGCACCGAGCCGGTGAGGGGGCGGCCTTCCACGCGCAGCTGACCTCTGTCCCTCACTGGTGGGGGCTTGAGCAGCTGCGCCCCAGCTTCTTCCTCTCCGGGCACGCGCGCTGGGCCGACACCGAGGTCACCACGCGTCTGATCGGCTGGGAGGTTCCCGTCGGCTCGACCGGCCGGGAGACGGCGCTGTGCCGACGGATGCACGAAGAGGCGGTCGCCCGCTACCAGGGCGCGGCCGACCAGAACGGTGCGCCGCGTCCTCCTGGCCCGCCCCAGTCCGCCTATGACGAGGGCTCCCAGTGGGTGCGCACGGCTGTGAAGGAGGTGGGCGTCACGGTGCTCAACCGGGCCTGGCAGGACGTGACGCTGATGCCGACCGTGGCCGAGATCGACAACCAGCGCCTGTGGTTCCAGCGCATCAACCCAGCGGACACCTCCGGCAGGTAGCAGCGACGCCACGCAGACCAGCAAGCGACGACACGCACTTGGTTCACGTGCCAGGTGCCCTGTGGGAAGAGTGAGCGATGATGATTCCAACTGGGCTGGCGGACAGCCCAGTGGCCACTGATATGGCCGACCTGGCGGAGCTGATCCGGGCCCTTCTCGCCGCCGACGAAGGCAAGAGCCTCGAAGTGCCGATCGGCGGGAACCTGTTCGACGTCGCGGTGATCGCTGCGGGATCAGCGGGCGAGGCGGTCGTTGCCGAGCTCGACGTGCGTCAAGGACCCCACGGGTGCGGACCCGTGATGCGCGATCCCGACGGGCCGTGGCTGTATCTGCTCGTCCCGCCCGGCACCAGCCGTCGCTGGCAGCACGAACTGGCCCCGTGCCTTGGCTCCGGACGCATCGTCCTGCCCCCTCTGCATCGCCATGCCCCGCCCGGCCGCTACTGGGTGCGCAGCCGCCGCGAGACGCACCTGGTCGGACCTCAGATGCTGGGCCAGGCTCTCGACCGGCACCGTCCCAGCCCGGTGGCAGAGCCCGGCCGTGGCCTGGCCGCATCCCTCGCAGGCGACAACGCGAGTTGGGAACCGCTGCGGTGACGGCGATCGGGCAGGCGCCATGGCCCACGCTGACCTGGCGGCAGCGCGAGATCATTCAGCTGCTGGCACAGGGGGCATCGATGCCCGAAGCGGCGGCTGAGTTCTCGCTGTCCCGCTCCACGGTTGAGTCCTACGTGGACCGGGTCAAGGAGGCGTTCGGCCCTCGGGAGCTGCCCGCCCTTCTCCACGTGCTGTACGAGAGGGACGTGCTCGCTCCGTCCGAGCTGACGGGCCCCAGCCCGGACCTCAGTCCCGAGCAGCAGGCCATTCTGCGGCGCATCGCCCAAGGCGAATCCGCCGCACGGATGGCAACCGAACTGCGCCGCCCCGTGACGGACGTACGCCGCGATGCCCGCGCCCTGCTGAAGACGCTGGGCGCGCGGAACCCCGCCCATGCCATCACCCGCGGCTGGGCGATGGGACTGCTGGGCACGCCGCCCGAGGTCCGCTCGCCATAACCGGCGCCGCGAACGTGAACCACTGATCCGTTTCAACCCGACTAAGGGGAGCTGTGAGCGAGTCCGAAGATGACGTCTTCCGCGTGGTTTCGTGGAATGTCGAACATAACGGCATCAGCCGTGAAGGCGGGGACGAACGCTGGCACTTGGCCATGGACGTCCTGACCACCCTCAAGCCTCACGTGCTGCTGCGCCAGGAACTGACCCGCGCGGACACGTTCGGCCGCCGCGCGGTGTGGGCGGAGGCCACCCGCCTGGGCCGTCTCATCCCGTTCCTCGCCAGCGCCACCCCGGAATCCGCGAACCCGACCGGCGTCTACACCGACCCCAGCGTGTGTGAACCGACCGAGTACTACGAACACACCACCAAGATGTGGCACCCCATCTGCAATCCGGTCGTCCGTGTCAAAGGGGCCTCATCCAAGCTGCACCTGGCCTCATTCCACCTCTGCTCCTTCAACCCGGCCCAGCGGAAGAGCGAGGCGAAGCGCCTGACAGTGTTGGGCAAGCCGGGCATGGCCTCGATCATCGGAGGCGACTGCAACTCCTACCCCCACACCACCGACGAGACGGTCGCCCTGCCCGACTGGAGCACGGTCGCCGACCGGTCGCACTTCGAGCAGCGCACCATCGAGCGAGACGGCAGGCGCGTCTCCGACACCGTGCCGGACGAGATCCTCGCCGGCACACACGACGGATACCCACCCCTCTTCGTGGACCTCGGCCACTACGCCGGGACCGCCCTCGGCCAGCCTGAAGGTCTCGCCGCCACCTCATCGCTGTGGCGCACCGACCAGGGCCCCAAGCAGCGCATCGACCGCATCTACGCGACACCACAGATCGCCCTGGCGCTGACCCAGCTGGAAGTCATCGTCACCGACGACGTCATCGAGGCCTCCGACCACCCCCCGGTCGTCGCCACGTTCAGCCTTTCCAAACTGCGCCGAGCTCTCTCCGCCCCGCGGGCAGCTGCGGCCTGACAACACCTGTCGGTGCGGCACACCGCACCGACAGAACGTCTTTCCCAACGCACAGCACCTGACCCTTTGATGAATAGAGGAGACACCCATGTACGGCCAGATCAGCAACAACGAAGGCCAGGGATGCGCGGGTTGCGGCACCACGAAAGGCGCCTGCCAGGACCCGAACCGACACGGCCAGATGTAGCACCGTCCACCACGATCTGACGTGATCGTGCGCGGTCCCGCGCTTCGCGCTGCGCGACACAGACCCCGCTCGGGGGCAGGCCGACCAAGGGTCCCGGCCCGAGCGGATTCCCCGCCCGTGCCAGCGGACGGGGCAATGGCTGAGAACGGTCTGGGAGGCCGAGCAATACCTCCCCTATCAGCCACCAGCAACAACGACGGGTAACACCAAACCGATCAGGAGGACTTGCCATGTCTCCCAATGGGATGGACATCCGAACACAGGAGGTTTCGGCCGCCCCCAGGCAGGACCCGTTCGATCTCGACATCAGCGTCATCGAGTCGGGCGGTGCGACCGGAGCGGTATCTGCGTCCGATGGCGGTTGCGCGGCATCGTGCGGCAACGCCTGTGCCTCGAACGTCGCCTGAGCACACAGCGGTGGCCAGAGCCGCGCACTCGACGCTGATCAATCTCACCGACGACGGCTGCGGCAGCACGTGCTCCAGCGCGTGCGCCACCAACGTGGCCTGACCGTCTCCAGCGCACACGACTAGTAGGGAGAGCTGCATGAACCCCAACACGATCAAACAACAGTCGCAGCCCGCGCCGACCACGGCGGGCACCGACCCGTTCGACCTGGACATCAGCGTCTTGGAGTCCGGTGACGGATCAGCTGCGCTGATCAACCTGACGGACGACGGGTGCAAGCCCAGCTGCCAGGGGTCCTGCGCAACCAACGTGGCCTGACCCAGCCGCCCGGCCGTGGGGGGCCGCCCCCGCCGGCGCGCCCACGCGGGCCCCCCCCCCCCGCCCCCCCACAACACGGCCGGGGCAGCGGCGAACCAAAGCCCGGCGCC
>NZ_JBHYIG010000002.1:76941-92073 GCF_042740015.1 Streptomyces sp. NPDC059037 | reverse complement strand
GCGGGGGCGCCCCCCCCACCCCCGGGCGCCCCCCCCGCCCCGCCGGCGGGGGGCCCCCCCCGGGGGGTGTCCCCCCGGGGCCCCCCCCCCCCCCGGACTCAATGGAACAGGGAGGGTGCATGGATTCCAGGAACGGCGGGCCACTGTACCGGTGCGCAGACACGGCGCTCGTGCGCGCCGCCCGATACTCGAGGCTGTCGCTACCGGCGTGGCCTGACCTCGCCGACGACTCCCCGGCTCAACAGCTGCGGTGGCAGCGGTGGCTGCGTGAAGTGTGGTCGATGCCCGAGGTTGCCGAAACCATCGAGCAGGCCAGCCCCTTACTTGCGCGGCAGGTGGACACGCTGTGCTCGTCGGCTCGGCCGGAGGCCCGTCAACTGCGCCGCTCTCTGGTGTCCGTCATCCGGTACGTGCTGCGGATGGCGGGCCGAGCAACGCCCCACGGCCTGTTCGCCGGTATCGCACCCGCGACCTTCGGAGCGCAGCCGGGGTGGACCTGGGGCGAGGGGCATCGCGCCGTCGCACGCGCCGACGGGGAGTGGATCGCTGATGCGATCAGTCGCCTGGAAGCGTGCCCCGAGTTGCTGCGACGGCTCCCCGTGATGGCCAACACCACGGCATATGTGCGCGGCGATCGGCTGATCGTGCTCTATCCGCCCCGATCGCGCCGTACCGAGAGCGGCCCCTCGACGGAAGTGTCCCTCCGCTACACCGCCGCCGCCCGGATCGCCGTGGAGGCCGCCGCCTCGCCCACCCTCTTCGACGTACTCGTGGGCAAGGTGAAGGCCGAGTTCCCCGACGTGCCCACGCACCGGGTGGACGGCCTGGTAACCAGCTTGGTCCGGCGCGGCGTTCTCATCAGCAGCCTGCACGCACCGTCCGCCACCCTCGACGCCCTCGACCACCTAGTCCGGCAGGCCGAGACCGCTGATGTGCCGCAGGCCGCGGACCTCGTGGCAGATCTGCGAGCGGTCCGAGACGCAATGGCCCAGCACAACCAGGTACTCGCCCCGGCAGACGGGCGGCGCCTGCGCACCGCCTTGCGCCAGAAGATGACGACCGTGAGCAGCGCCAAGGCGCAGCCCGTCACGGTGGACCTGCGCATGGACTGCTCGCTCACCCTGCCCGCGCAGGTCGCCCGTGAGGCGGAGAGGGCTGCCACCGCACTGGCCCGTCTCACCGCGTACCCCTTCGGCACACCCGCGTGGCAGGACTTCCACAACTGCTTCTTCGAGCGGTACGGCATCAACTCCCTCATCCCTCTTCGGGACGTCGTGGACCCGGATGTCGGGCTCGGGTTCCCGGCCGGATACCGGGACGCGGAACCCGAACAGCGAGAGGCCCTAACCGCTCGCGAACAGAGGCTGTTCTCCCTCGCCCAGGCGGCTGCGCTCGACGGCCGTGACGAGATCCGGCTGGACGAGGGCCTGATCCGCACCTTGACGGTCGGTGACCAGGACACGATGCAGGTACCGGCGCACCTGGAGCTGCGTTTCCAGATCCACGCTGAGTCACAGGCTGCGCTCAACGACGGAGCGTTCACTCTCAACGCCGTCGCGCCCTCCCGTGGAATCGGCACGACGAACGGACGATCCCTGGGGCTGCTGGGACCGGATGACCAGGCCCGCGCGGCCGCCGTGCTGGAGCGACTGCCGGTCAACGCGCCCGGCTCGCTGCCCACGCAAGTCTCCTTCGCCCCGCTCGACCGCGGCGACGCCAACGTCACCCGCGTGCCCGAACTGCTGCCAGCCGTGATCAGCCTGGCCGAGCACCGCCCGGTGGACGAGCGCACCATCACCCTCGATGACCTCGCGGTGGGCTGTGACCGCCGCAGGCTCTACCTCGTCTCCCTGTCCCGCGGGTGCCTGCTGGACCCGATGACGCTGCACGCTCTTGACCTGCGGGCCCACACGCCGCCGCTCGCACGATTCCTCACCGAGATCAGCCGTTCCCAGTCCGTAGTCCTGACGTCGTTTCCGTGGGCGTCCGCCGCCGGTCTTCCGTACCTGCCCCGGGTGCGCTATGGCCGCACGATCCTCTCCCCGGCCCGGTGGCGGCTGGACGGGGCGGAACTGCCCGACCGCCGAGCCTCCTGGGAGGAATGGCACAAGGCGCTCCACGAGTGGCGCACTCGCCGCCGGGTTCCAGACGCTGTCGCGCTGACCGAGGGCGACCAGCTGCTGCCACTGGACCTCTCCGAGAAGGCACACCTCGCGCTGCTGCGCGCCCACCTGGAGACCAACGAGTTGGCCGCCTTGGCTGAAACCGGTTCCGACAGGGGCTGGTTCGGGGGACGGGCCCACGAGATCGTCGTCCCGATGACGGCTGCTCATGCACCCCAGTGGCCGACGGTCCCGCCCGTGACCGCTGACCGTCTCCTCACACGCAACCACGGGCACCTCCCGGGAACTGCTCCGTGGCTGCTGGTCAAGCTGTACGGGCATGTCGAACGGCAACCCGAGATCCTGGCCCGTCACCTTCCCGCACTCCTCGCACAGTGGGGAGAACCGCCGACGTGGTGGTACATGCGCTACCGCGACCCTCGATCGCACCTGCGCCTACGCATCGCCGTCCCCAACCCGCAGGACTTCGCACCAGCTGCGAACCGCGTGAGCGCCTGGGCGGCCGGACTACGCCGCGCCGGGCTGCTGAACGACATGCAGTTCGCCACCTCCTACCCGGAAACCGGACGGTGGGGCACCGGGTTTCTGATGAGGATCGCCGAGGACGTCTTCGCCGCCGACTCCCACGCTCTCGCAGTCCAGTTCACCCAGAGCGAGCGCCCCCACCAACAAGCCCTCACCGCAGCGAACTTCGTCTCCCTCGCCGCTGCCTTCACCGGCAGCACAGCAAACGGCATGGACTGGCTGATCGCCCACGGCCGGATCACCGACCCACGCCCCCTGGACCGGACGGTACTTGGTGAGGCCGTACGCCTGGCCGATCCGACGAATGACTGGGCGGCTCTGCGCGCGGCCCCCGGCGGCGCGGCCATTGCTACGGCCTGGAGCGAGCGCGACGAGGTCTTGGCCCGCTACCGGGCGCGGCTGCACGACAGCGACGGCATGGACCCGAACCTCGTCCTCGACTCGCTGCTGCATGCCCATCACATCCGTGCCGCCGGCATCGACAAGGACGACGAGCGCATGTGCGTACGGCTGGCTCGCGCCGCCGCCATGGCCTGGAAGCACGGAGGGAATGACCATGGACCTGCGTGAGACTGCACGGGCCGCCGCCGACACCATCGCAGAGCGGCTTGCCACTCCGGAGGACGTACGCGCGCTGCATCACCGTCAGGGCTGGTGGCCGCAGTCCCTCGCGCACGGCGCCGTTGGCGTCGCGTTGCTGCACATCGAACGGGCACGAACAGACCAGGGGCCGTGGCAGCGCGCTCACGACTGGCTTGCTTGCGCTGCAGCAGAGCCCGCGGTCGGCGGCATCGACAGCCACCTCTACTACGGGGCGCCTGCCCTCGCGTTCGCCCTGCACGCCGCTGCCGACCGGCCTGGACGCTACGCCCACGCCTTGAACACCCTCGACCGGCACGTCACGGCGGCGACCCGCGACCGATTGGCGGGAGCCGACGCGCGCATGGACCGGGGCGAGACACCCGAGTTGGCCGAGTTCGACGCGATCCGGGGCCTGAGCGGCATGGGCGCACTCCTACTGCACCGCGATATCCACATCGACCTGTTCCGGGAGATCCTGGCGTACCTGGTCCGGCTGACCGAGCCGGTCAAGCACGACGGCGAACTCCTGCCCGGCTGGTGGAGCCACCTCGCCCCCTCCGGCGCAGTCTCCCCGGACTACCCCGACGGGCACGCCAACAACGGTGTTGCACATGGCATCGGCGGCCCCCTCGCTGTGCTCTCCCTGGCCGCCTGCCGCGGTATCACCGTCGAAGGCCACACCGACGCGATCACCCGCATCCTGGCCTGGCTTGACCAGTGGCAGCAGGATGGACCCGCTGGTCCGTGGTGGCCGTACTGGATCACCCGCGAACAGCTGCGATCCGGCAGGCCGGGCCCAGGGCCGTCCCGGCCGTCCTGGTGCTACGGGACAACTGGATTCGCCCGCACCCAGCAGCTCGCTGCCCTCGCCACCGACGACCGCGCACGCCAAGCCATGGCTGAGGGCGCGCTCCTGCAAGCCATGACCGATCCCAGCCAACTCAAGGCGACCGTCGACCTCTCTCTGTGCCACGGCTTCGCGGGCCTGGCGCACATCACGGAACTCGTTGCCGTCGAAGCCATCACCCCCGGCCTCACCGAGTGCCTGCCCCGGCTCCTGGCGCCGATCACCGATACCAACCCGAGCATGCTGGCGGCCTCGTTGCTCGACCCTCCCGGCGGCGGAGACATCGGACTCCTCGAAGGCGCCACCGGTACCGCCCTCGCCCTCCACGCCTTCCAGACAGGCACACCGTCCGTGTCCGGCTGGGACTCCTGCTTTCTGACCAACTAGCCTTGAAGAGAGGGAACATGGCAGCGGACGAATGGCCGCAACGCCTCATCCAGTTCGCCGAATGGGACCGCGCGGAGACCACAGCCGTGAAGCACCTGCTTCCGGTGCTGACCGCAGAGGAACCACAGCTGACCCAGTGGTCGTTCCTGCGTAAGTTCCCCTCCTGGCGGGTGCGTTACCGCACCAATGGCCCAGACACCGCGAAGAGCCTGGACGCTGCCCTGGACGAGCTGGTCGCCGCCGGCGTCCTTGTCTCCTGGACGCGGGGGATCTACGAGCCGGAAGAGACAGCGTTCGGTGGTCCGGCCGCCATGGAGATCGCGCACACCCTGTTCCATCACGACAGCAGTCATCTGCTTGACCAGCTGGTCCGCGAGCAGGCACCGAGCGGCCCGGGGCTGGGCCGCCGTGAGCTGGGGATCCTTCTGCTCAGCGTGGCCATGCGCGCCGCTGGACTCGACTGGTACGAACAGGGCGACGTCTGGGCGAAGATCGCGGCCGAGCGCCCCGGCTACGAACCCCGACATCCGCAACGGCACAAGGTTGCCGTCCACCGGCTGATGACCACCGATGTCAGCCTCACCAGCAGCATCGTCACGGAGGGCCAACTCGCGCCCGTGGCGGAGTGGATAGCGACGTTCGAGTGGCTCGGCCAGAAGCTCGCAGACCTCAACCGCCGAGGCCGCCTGGAACGGGGACTGAGGTCCGTACTCGCCCACCACGCGATCTTCCACTGGAACCGTCTGGGCCTCCCAGCAGAGGACCAACACACCTTGTCAACACTCGCGAAAGAGGTAGTCATGGGAACGAGCGACACCGCCGCGTCCACCGGAGCTGGGGGACCGCAGAGCACTACGGTCAACGGGGTGAACAGCGACACCATTGAAGCCAGTTCAGCCGACCGCCTGCGCACCCAGCTGATCGACCAACTGGTCGAGGAAGGATGCGTGCGCACGCCCCGCGTGGAGGAGGCCATGCGGACCGTGCCCCGTCACCTTTTCGTCCCGAACGCTCCGCTAGAGACGGCGTACAAGAACGCACCCGTGAACACTAAGTTCGACGGCAGCGGCGCCTCGATCAGCTGCGCGTCCCAGCCCGACATCGTCGGGATGATGCTGGAACAGCTGGAGGTTGAGCCCGGTCACAAGGTCCTGGAACTGGGGGCAGGTACCGGCTTTAACGCGGGGCTCCTCGGTTACCTGGTCGGAGCGAAGGGGCACGTCACCACGATCGACGTGGACGACGACATCGTGGACGGGGCCCGCACCGGACTGGCCGCCGCCGACATCCGCAACGTGGAAGTGATCCTCGGCGACGGAGCCGTAGGCCACGCAGGCAACGCGCCCTATGACCGCATCGTCGCCACAGTCGGCGCCCACGGTGTGCCCCACGCATGGCTAGACCAGCTGGCCCCCGGTGGACGACTCCTCACCCCTCTCCGCCTGCGCGGCAGCGTCTCCCGCTCGATCGCCTTCGAGCACAGGGACGGCGCTTGGCGCAGCGTCGACAGCGAGATGAACACGTTCATGCCGCTGCGCAGGGGCATCGCCGACGACCCGCGCCTCTTCGTTCCGTTGGCCCCCGACAACACCGTCACCCTCGTCACCAACGGAGACCAGACGGTCCGTCCGGACGCGTTGAGCGACGTTCTCCGCCAGCCGCGCGCCGAGGTGTGGACGGACGTGACCGTCCGGGGCCCGGAGTCGGCCGAGTACCTGGAACTGTGGCTCACCTGCACCATGCCCAACGGGCTGAGCCGGATGCCCGCGCAGCCGGAGGCCATCGACAGCGGTCTGCTCACTGCGCCCTACGCGTCCTCCACCGCTGTTTTCGAGGGCTCCACGCTCACCTACCTCACCCGGCGCCCGTACGCGAAGAAGGCCCCCGACGGCGCCAGCCTGTATGAGTTCGGCGTCATCGGCCACGGCCCCGAGGGGGAGGAGCTCGCCGGACGCGTCGCCGAGCAGATCCGCACCTGGGACCGTGACTTCCGGGGCCGCGACGTCGAGTTCGAGATCCAGCCGCTCGACGCGGCGCCGCTGGCGCCGAAGCCTGGTCGCTTCGCATTCGACAACGCACTGAACCGCATCGTCATTGAATGGCAGTGACATGGACGTCGGCCAGATAGCACGGCGGTTTCCACTCGTTGCCCGTCCGCGTCCGGCGTGCCCGCCCCTTGCGGATCGGGTCCGTGAGATCACGGGCCTGGCTCGCGCCGCTGAGCGCGACGGCACGGTGAACTCCGCGACCGTCGCGCTGAACAAGGCGGCGCTGATCGCGAGTGACTGCGGCCTGCCGGACCTGGCGCGTGCTCTGTGCTGGCGTCACACCGAGGTCTTCCTGCGCGTTCAGCCCCTGGGCGCGCAGGAGGCCCGCTACGCCCTGGAGCCCCTGGTCAACCTGGCTCGTCTGCATATCCGCGACGGCGATGGGGACGGCGCGTACCTCCTGCTCGACACCCTGATCCGAGCGGTGAGATCGAAGTCGGAAGCGACCATCGACGGCCGCACCGTGACCTTCCGGCACCTCACGTACTCGGAGGCCGACCATCAACAGGTGTGCCAGTGGCTGTGGACCGTCCTCCTCGGCGATGGGACCCGTGCCCTCGTCGCGGCCGGTCAATGGGACCGCGCACGGGCACACAGCGAGCGGCACCACGGCGTGGGCCAGCGCCTCTTCGACGGCCGCCAAGTAGAGGTCCTGGTCCGCTGCCTCGGCGGACAGCCCACGCAAGCACTGGAATTCCTGAACAACAGCACGCTGTCGGAGGACTGGGAGCGTCCCGTCGCCGCGTGCCTCGCCGTGCTCTGCCTGACCGCAGCCGGAGAGTGCCCTGTCGCCCCCGTCGAGACCATGGTGGAGAAGTACCTGACCCTCGCCCCTGCCCCCGAACTCGCCGTCTTCCGCTCCCGCGTCGGACTCGCCGTCCTCGACCTCTCCCCACAAGCCCAGCAGGCTGAAGCATTGCGCCGGCTCACGCACGAGGCAACGATGTACAGCGACGGGTACGTCGCGCGAGACGTCCTCGTTCATCCGGTGTGCCGCGAGCAGATGCGCGACGACGAGCTTCGCACGCTGTCGGCAGCCGTCGCCTCTGCTGGCCTTGGCCAGGGAAGCATCCCCGCACACCTAGAGCAGAACCTCCTGGACGCCGTCGACCTCAGCGCGGGCATCACCGAGCGCCACCTCGCCACTCGGCTACCCGTAGACCCGTGACGGCCTCAGCCGGGTGGCCACACTCGGACTGTCCGACATCCGCCATAGCGTCGGGCGAATGGAACACCACGACAACTCACAGCACCACGTGCAGATCACCGCTCACGGCGGTAGGGCCGAGGTCGAGTTAGACGGCAAGCCGGTGGACCCGCACGCCGTCAAGGCGTACTCGGTCACCCATCTCGCCGGGGAACGCCCGGAGGTCCTGCTGCACGTAGCCGACCGCGGCGACATCCGGTGGTCCGGGATGGCCCGCGTCTCTGTCGCAGACCTGCCCGACCCCGGCCCCGCCGCGGCCGTGTTCCTCGACGCGATCGATCCGGAGGCGCTGGAGCGCGCGGCGTTGGCACGGGCCGACCTCGGAACCGAGGCGAACTCGCTGACGAAGGCGATGCTCACCCAGCTCGGGGAGTGGGCCCGTGGCCTTTGACGTGGACGGTGCGCGCCGCGTTGTCGATCGCATCCTGGATGACCAGCTGGAGGTATGGCGGGACAGCGCGGGCCGTACGGACGATGTGCTGGATGAGACCACGGGCATGCTGGTGCAGCCCGCACCGGATGAGGAACTGGTCTGGGACGGGCTCGGCGCAGTGATGCCGATCAGCCGCCCCGCTATCACGCAGCCGGTCGGAGGGTCGGTTGCCGTCGAACCGCCGACCACCGACTACCAGGCCGTTCTACCGGTCGACGCTCCGGTGCTGCGTCGCGACGACGTGATCCGCGTTGCCGGATCCATCCGTCCCACGGGCTCACGCGATCGGCAGCTGGTCGGCCGCCGCTTCCGCGTCTCCGACGAAGCGGTGGGCACCTACAGCGTCGTGCGCATCGTCCGGGTCCAGGTGATCGACTGATGGCTCCGGCGAATCTCCACCCCAACGCCCATCCGGACGCGACCGCCTTCCGGGACCCGATCGCGCTGGCCGCTGTGCTGGCCCGGATGGGTCCAGCCACCCGTGCCCGCACCCGCACGATCACACGGCACCACGCCATGCTGCTGCGGGTCCGTATCCAGCGGAACGCGAGCGGTAGACCCGGCCCGAACGTGCTCACCGGGCAGTACCGCGCATCGTGGGACGTGCGGATGCGCACTGGTGGTGGCGAGGTCACCGCCGAGGTGTTCTCCGACGCGCCGCAGGCCAGACGGTTGGAGTATGGGTTCGTCGGTGTGGACTCGATCGGACGGCACTACCGGCAGCCGCCGTTCCCGCACGTCGAGCCTGCGTTCCGGCAGACCGAACCGGGGTTCGTCCAGGCTCTGGCGGACGGAGTTCTGCCGTGACCGCCCGCCTCCCGGTGACCCGCGCGCTCGCCACCCTCGTGGAGCAGGCCACCGGTCGCCCATGCGGGACGGGTGAACTCCCTCGCGTACAGGGCCAATCCGGATGGGAAGCCGCAGCTGCCCCGTACACGATCCTCGACTCACTGCCCGCCGAGTTCAGCGGCCCGCCCCTGTGGGACTGGCATGCGGACGCGGCCTGGTCCTACCAGATCACCTCGGTCGGGGAACGGGGCGATCAGGTGGAGTGGCTGGCCGACCGTGTGCGCGCCGGTGTCGTCGGGCGGAAGGGTGGTCACTGGACTCATGACCTGCATGTCCCTCAATTCCATGTCATTGACCGGGAGTTGACTTACGACGCTGGAGGCGACCCCTCTGTGTCGGCGGCAGGCGCTATCGTGTCCTACGTGCAGCGGGTCACGATCACTGTGACCCCTGCTTGAAGAAGCGATTCTTCTGATCCTCACCGCGGAGGCCCGCGCGGACGCTAGGCCCCAGGCCAGGCGAACCCCCTTTGATCATCAAGGGGCAGGGCCTCGGCACGGGACGCTGCCCCAGAAGTGGGAGCGGACCTGTGTCCACGAGCACGAAGAAGACCCAGACCCGATTTCTGCGGCGCGGCATCTCCCAGATCCTCTGGGTGCCGGACCTCAACAATCCGAAGTACCCCAGCCGCCGGGAGATCACCGACGCCTTCGGCCTGACCGATGCCGTCTCGGACATCGAGGGCTGGGCGCTGGAGAACGATCCGATCGAGACCCCGGACATGGGCTCGACGTTCAACTCCTCGATCCCAGGCAACGACAAGGCGGAGAACTCCAGCCTGACGTTCTACGAGGACCGCTTCTCCGACGCGATCGAGCAGCAGCTCCCCAAGGGCTCGAAGGGCTATGTGGTCCTTCTGCGCAAGGGTGACCTGCCCGGCTCCCGCTCGGTCGACGTGTTCCCCGTCCAGGTCGCCACCCGCGCCGCCACGTACAGCACCGGTAACGAGGCCGCGAAGTTCAAGGTGGACTTCACGATCACCGACGAGCCGTTGCTCGACCGCCCGGTGCCGAAGGCGCAGCCCCGTCCGCTGCCGGACGAGAACTGCGACGACGACCACGGTCACGGCCACCATGACCACGAGGGTGATCACGTCGACGTAACTGTGGTCAGCACCACCAAGACCAAGACCGAGGCGACGGTCCGCGAGCACGACGCCGACGAGGGCTGATCGTGTCGCGCCCCGTACAGGCCAAGCGCCCATCCCCCTCCATCACCCCGGTGGAGGGGGCGTGGTCGGCCAAGATGGATCGCCTCCGCAGCCGAGTCCTGCCCCAGAAACGGCTCCGCGTCTGCGACGATAAGGAGCTGCGCGAGCAGCACGAAGAGGCCGAGCAGGCGGCCCGCCGCGCACGGTTCGTCGCCGAGGCCAACCCGGGTGACGAGCTGGCCGCGAGCCAGCACGCCGACGCCGACTCGGCGCGGGACCAGGCCCTGTCGGCGCTGGACGCCGCCTCGGAGTTCCTGACCTTCCGTGCCCTGCCGCGCCCGGTGCTGGAAGAGGTGATCGCCGAGCACCCGCCCAGCGAACAGCAGGCGGAGGAGGGGGCGATCTTCAACGCCGACACCTTCCCCGCCGCTCTGGTCTCCGCGGCCTCCGTGGACGGCATGAGCCGTGAGGAGGCCGAGGAGCTGCTGAACGGCTGGTCGGCGCCGGACGCGAACGCGCTGTGGGACGCGGCCTGGCAGATCCAGCAGGAGAGCCGGGTCGAACTGGGAAAAGGCTGAGCCGTGACGCCGGCCTGCGCGCCGAGCTGGAGCTGTGCGAGCGGTTCCAGATCCCGCACTCGCAGTTCCTCGGTGGCGACGGTCGCTGGTCCGACCTCGACCGGGCCAAGGCATTGGCCTGGGCGGAGTGGCAGCGGTCGATGTGTCCGGAGTGCCGTACCCGGCTGGAGGAGTGGGACCGCGAACGCGGAGGCGACCCCCACGCCTACGTCACCGACACCCTTCGCTGCCCCGGCTGCGAGCTGATCGAGCAGGAACGCGATCACGTCCCGAACGACCGGTCCGGCTACGGCGTGAAGATCCAGCTCCTCCCGCGCGACCAGTACGAACAGCGCCCCTGATCTACCCCCGCACCACGTAAGGAGGCCGCCGCGGTGGCCGGGTTCACCCTCACGGTCGCGATGCGCGCCGAGGTCCGCGACCTGATCGCGGGGACTCGCGCTGCCTCCGGCCAGATGCGGACCCTGGCCGACCGCACCGATGCGGCTAACCGGTCTCTGGCCCGGCTGGATGCGAACGGGGCGCGCCTCGCAGGCCAGTTCGCCGCGCTGAACCGATCCACCCGCGCTGCCGTCGGTGAGCTGAACCGGATCTCCGCCCGCGCCGCAGCTGCCCGCGCCAGCCTGCGCGCGGCCGGGGACGACGGAGCCCGCTCCATGACCCGGCTCCAGCGCGCCACGGCCGGTGCGGGCAGGCGGGGCATGTCCGCCACCAACATGCTCGCCGGTGGCGGCCTGCTGCTCGGCGCGGGCGAAATGATCCAGGAAGGCAACCGCTACCAGAAGCAGATGAATCTGTTCCGGGCGGTCACCTCGGCCACCGCCTCACAGATGAAGCGCGCCTCGGTCGTGGCGCAGGAGCTCGGCAACGACCTGACGCTGCCCGGGTCGACGGCGGCTGACGCTGCCGAGGGCATGGTTGAGCTGAGCAAAGCCGGTTTCCGCGCCGACCAGTCCATCGATGCTGTGCGGGCCTCGCTCCAGCTCTCCTCGGCGGCCGACGTCAACGCCGCCACGTCGGCCAAGTATTTGGGCGACATCATGGACCAATTCGGTCTCGGTGCTGACCAGTCGTCGAAGGCGGCGGACACCCTGGCGGCCACGGCGAACAACGCCTCCGGCTCCATCACCGACATCTACTACTCGATGCGGTACGCCGGGCCCGTCGCCAACGCCCTTGGCGTCTCGCTCCAGGACACGGCCGCCGCGGTCGGCATGCTGGGCAAGAGCGGCATTCTCGGGCAGACAGCCGGAACGAGCCTGCGCGGGATGTTCGCGAACCTCGCTGCGCCGACCCCCCAAATGCAGGGCGCCCTCAAGAACTTGGGCATCGACGCCTGGGACGCCGAGGGAAAATTCCGCGGGCTCCGGGTAGTCATCGACGGTCTCTCGAAGGCCGAACACAGCCTGTCGCAGAAGGACTTCACCGCCGGAGTCACCAAGGCGTTCGGGAAGCCCGCGCTCAGTGGCGCCGCAGCACTCGCCCACCAGGGAACCGAGTCCTTCGACGCCCTGTCGGTGGCGGTGCGCCAGACCGGCGCTGCCGCATCCATCACCGCTTCCCGCGGACAGGGCCTGACCGGCGCGATGACCCAACTGCGCACCCAGGCAAAGCAGACCGGGCTCGCGCTGTACGAGGGCATGGCGCCCGGCCTGGAATGGGTGACCCGGCTGCTGACGCGCGGCATGGCTGGGGCCACGCCGTACCTGACCACGGCGCTGGAGTACGGACGAAACCTCGCCGTGCTGTACGGGCCCGAACTGAAGGCCAAGACGAGCGCAGGGCTCGGCGGCCTCATCGATGAGGCCCAGGCGCTGATCGGCCCGCTCAAAGAGCTCGGCGAACACACGCTGGCCACTGGCCTGAACCTGCTGATCAACGCGGGCCGCACGCTCGGCGACGTCCTCAGCAACGCGGCCGACGGCGCGGAACCGATCCTGAACGCTATCTCCGGCATCGGAGAGGACGGCGGCGCCGCAGCCAGCACGCTCGACATCATCGCGACCGTCGCCAACCTGGCCATGGACGCAGTCTCCGGCCTGTCCGCCGTGCTGGTCCCCATCGGCCACGTCGTCGGCGGACTCGTCAGCGCCTTCGGCGCGCTGCCCGCGCCCATCCAGTCGGCCGCACTGGCGATGCTGCTGTTCCGCCGCGCGCAGCCGGGCCTGACCAACCTCGCCAACACCGTCACCGGACCCGTGCGCAGCGGCTTCACCAGCTTCAACCAGCAGATGCGAATACAGCAGACCCTGGCCGCAAGCGCGGGCGTGTCACTGTCCCGGTACGGAGCGGCCTGGGCGACAGTGCAAGCCCGGGTCGGCTTCCTCGGCAACATGACCTCCGCCTTCCGCAGTGCGAACGGCGCAGGCGTGACGTTCATGGGGACGATGAACGGCGTGACCCGCGCCGCCGGTTCGGGCCTGCGATCGGCGATGTCCGGCATCTCCGGAGCCCTGGGCGGACCCTTCGGCATCGCCATGGCCGGTGTCTCGGTCGGCCTGGGGCTGCTTGCCTCCCGCCAGCAGCGCGCGGCACAGTCGGCGGCCGAGCACCAGTCCCGCATCTCCTCCCTGACAGCCGCTCTGCGGGAATCGGGCGGACAGATCAACGGCGACGTGCGCGGGCAAGCCGCGCAGGTCCTGCTCGACACGAAGGTCAGCCAGGGCCAGTTGACCAAGGTGATGGACCAGGCCGGGGTGCCAGTCTCCACGCTGACCGACGCCTACCTGGGCCAGGGCACCTCCCTGGACGCGCTGCAGAAGAAGCTCCAGGCCACGGCGGACTCACACATGGCGTACAAGGACAAGGCCGGGGGCAAGGTGAGCACCCTGGAGTACACCGACGTCGGCCAGCAGTACAAGGACGCCGCCGACGCCCTGGGTAGCGTCAAGGGCGAGATGTCCGAGTCAATCAAGAACGCGAAAGAACTGGCGAAGGCCACCAAGGGCGCGGGCGACGGCACCTCGGCGTACGACCGGCTCAAGGGGGCTGTCGGCGGCCTCGCGGACGAGACCGCCGATGCCGACACTCGCACCCGTTCCCTTAAGAGCGCCCTCGACCTGCTCTCGGGCGGCCAGATCTCCCTCCAGGCCGCGAAGGCCAAGGTGAACAGCGCCGTCCTTGAGCTGAAAGAGGGCGGTAAGAACGTCAGCCGCGACCAGGGCTACGGCGGCAAGCAGCTCGTCAACCAGGACAAGACCCTCAACACGACCACGCGCAACGGCCAGCAGCTCTACACCCAGCTCACCTCCCTGTCGGACGCGGCGGCCGACGCCTCCGTCGCCACCTTCGACCTGGCCAAGCGCAACGGCGAGGCCTTGCCCGCCGCACTCGCCAAGGCTCGCGGGGAGATGAGCCGGGCGCGGGCAGAAGCGATCAGGGCCGCCCGCAGCTACGGCCTGACCAGGACTCAGGCCGAGGGCGTTGCCGACAGCCTCGGCCTACTGCCCTCCAAAGTCAGCCTGCTGCTCCAGACCAAGGGCATGGACTCCACCCTGGCCAACCTGATCGCCGTGCAGGCCGAGTTCCACCGGCTGCCGAAGGAAAAGACCATCAAGGTCGACTCCTTGAGCGACGGCGCGCAGAAGAAGCTGCGCTCGCTGGGTTTCACCGTCAAGACCGTTCCGGGCACACGGCAGATCAAGATCACCGCGCCGACTGCTGGAGCGAAGAAGAACCTCGACACGCTGATCGGCACGCTGGGCCGAACCCCGAACGCGAAGAACGTCCGCGTCTCTGCCCCCGCGGCCGCTGCCATCAAGAGCCTGGAGGCGGTACAGGCGAAGATCCGGGCCACTCCGGGATCGAAGTCCGTGACGGTCCGCGCCCCAACAGCCAAGGCCCGCAAGGAACTGCAGGCCCTGGGTTTCCGCATCGAGAAGGTCCCTGGCTCGAAGGACGTCAAGGTCATCGTGCCGACCGGCGGGCCCCGTAAGGCCGCCGACGCCATCCAGCACCGCATCAACGCGCTGCGCGGCAAGTCGATCCAGGTAACCACCCGGCACGTCACCATCTTCGACCAGCTTCGCCAGTCCAACTCCGACACCGCCGACGCGGTGCGGCGTCAGGCCGAGAACATGCGCAAGCAGGCCAACAAGCAGGCTGACGGCGGTGTCGTCGACTACTACGCGGACGGCGGTGTGCGAGACGGAGCGCAACAGCCCCGGCGAGGCCGGCGCGAGCAGCACGTCGCGCAGATCGCCCCTGCCGGATCGTGGCGCATCTGGGGTGAGCCCGAGACTCAGGGGGAGGCATACGTACCCCTAGCGGCTTCAAAGCGCGACCGCAGCAAGGCAGTTGTCGAGACGGTCGTGGGGGGCGGGGGGGGGCCGGGGGGTGTGGTTCACCCACCCGGGCCCCGCGCGGAACGGCGGCCCGCGCTACACACCCAAGAGTCACACTCA
>NZ_JBHYIG010000002.1:0-76931 GCF_042740015.1 Streptomyces sp. NPDC059037 | reverse complement strand
TCGTGGGCCGATTCGGCGGCCAGGTCGAGTGGTACGCCAACGGCGGCGTCCGCAGTAGCCGCGGCCGCGACTACAACCCGATGCTCGCCAGCTCCTTCAAGCAGGCCCGCAGCGTCGCGGCCATGGCGGGCGTGGTGCGCTCCTTCGACCTGCGCACCGGCAGCGACCGGGCCCGCACCCGCGTGGTCGACGCCCGAGCCGGCGGCCGGGTTCAAGTCGTCGTCGTGCGCGAGCAACAGCCACTGATCGGCTCCATGCCGGTCACCGTCTCCGACAGCGCCGCCACCCCCGAGCAGATCGGCACCGAGATGATGCGCACCCTGCGCAACGCGCAGCGAGGCGGGAGAGTTTGAGATGAACACAGCCCAGAAGCAGAACCCGCCGCCGCTGGCCCCGTGGCAGTACGAGATCGGCGGCGTCGTCCTCGGCACCGGCAGCTACGTCCCGGTCGGCGACATCGAAGGGCTCGGCGCACCGGCCACCAGGCCGCAGGACGCCGACAACCCGAACGGCGACGGCACCGCGCCGGGCCGGGACTTCTACGGTCCCCGTCCCATCCGCTTCGAGGCGGGCATCAAGACGCCCGGAGACCCAGTGAAAGCCGCCGACATCCTCGCCCGGCTGGAACGGGCTCTGGATGCACCCGACGCGCGGACCGCTCCGGATGGCCGCCACGTTCTGCGCGGCCGGTGGCCCGGCCACTCAACGCGCCGCATGTACGGGCGACTTCGCCGCATGGAGGCCACCAGTACCGCCACCGCCGTGCACGGGTGGATACCCCTGGACATCGAGTTCGTCGGCCTGGATATCCCCCGCTGGTACGACGACGAGCTGTCGAAGCTGACGCTCGGCCTCGACCAGGCCGCCCGCGCCACCGGCGAGGACCGCACCGTCGACGAGGCGATAGACCGGGGCGCGGCATGCCGCCCTCCGGCCGACCCGAACCATCGCCCGGCCGACGACCGGCCCGGCTGGATCACAAACCAGGGCGACGCGCCGACGCACCCGAGCCTGCGCGTGCACGGCCCGGTCGCAAGCCCTCGGATCTGGAACACCGCCACCGGCCGCGTCCTCGAACTCGACCTGTCGTTGCGCGACGGCGAGTGGGTGGAGATGGAAACCCGGCCCAACACCTGCTGGGCCCTGCGCAACGGCACCGTCAATGTCGCTAACGACCTCAGCCCCACGAGCCGCCTCGACCTGTTCACCCTCCCGCCCGGACGGTCCGAACTCGCGTGGAGCGCGAACGACCCGTCCGGCACCGCGCGCCTCGAGGTGGCGTGGCGGTCGGCGTACACCACCCTGTGAACGGAGAGCACTCGTGACGCTGCAACCCCCGATGATGGTGCGCGGGGCCGACCACTCCGCCCGCGCGTTGCGCCTGATGATCCGCGACCTCGCCCGAGGTCGGCAGGGCGTCGCGGAGAGCGGGGACCTGAAGGTCCGGCCGCTGGAGACTCCCGGCCCCGGTGTCCGCGTCGGTGACGGCTCCGCCCTCATCCACGGCGCCCGCCCGTGGCAAGGGTCCTACACCCAGAGCAACATCGGTGACGCCCGGGTCGATGTCGAGCCGACCAGCGCCTTCGCCCGCACCGACCTAATTGTCCTGCGGATCGAGGACCCCGAGTGGGAAGGGGAACGCGACCCCCGCACCCAGGAGATCGGCTACTTCCACGTCGTCCAGGGCGTGGCCCACGACGTTGCCACCGTGCCCGAGGACATGACCGGCATCCCTCTGGCTCGCATCACCCTGCCGCGCAACACCGCGGCAGTATCCGCCGACATGATCGCCGACCTGCGGCAGATCGCGAACCCGCGAACCGAACGCACCCTGCGCACCGCGCACCCGACCAAGACGGAGGAGGTACCCGGCAAGCACGGCCAGTGGGCGGCATGGCCCAAGGAAGCCGCCTGGGACCTCGACATCCCGGCCTGGGCGACCACCGCCACCATCGTCATCACCCTGTCCGGCCTGCGCGCCGAGGGAGGCTCCGTGTACGCCGAGCTGCGGACCCGGCTCGGGGAGCGCGCCGCGAAGCCGACCGTCGTGGACGACGACGGGACCACGACCCGCCGCTCCAGCATGACCCTGGCCGACACGCTCGCCGTGCCGCCCGCCTACCGGGGCACCCGCCAGCACCTGGCCGTCGAGATCAACCAGAACGACAAGTATGGAGACGGCGAGTTGAACGTGGCCAAAGGCACGACGGTCACGCTCGACGTCGCGTTCACGGAAGGGCCTGCGTGACGATGGCCGACTACCGCTACATTGTCGCGCGGGCCGCGACCGGCGACGTCCTGCACTGGAACCTGCCGCTGAGCGAAGTCGAGTACGGCCGGGAGATTTCCGGGCCCGGCTCGCTGAAGGCGTCCCTGCCGACCGCTTTTCGCCGCTCGCTCAGTGACACGCTCGACGCTGGCGACACCGTGCTCCTGGTCGAGCGCGACGCCCGCATCGCCTGGGGAGGGCTGCTGTGGCGCGCCGAACCAGAGGGCAACACCCTGCCCGTCGAAGCCTCCGGCTTCACGAGCTACCTCCACCGCCGCTTCGACCTGCACGGCAACCTTGACGGCCGCGGCCCGTACATCGAGGCCGACCCGTGCCAGGTGATCCGCGACGTATGGGCCTACGCCCAGGCCCAGCCGGACGGCGACCTCGGCGTGAGCGTGGACGACACGAAGTCGAAGGCGAAGACCGGCACCGCGAAGCACCCGTACACCACCTCCAAGACCGACCCGCGCAACCTCGGCGAGATGGTCGATGAGATGGCCGAGATCGACGACGGCCTGGAGTGGTCGGAGACTGTGGCCTGGAGCGGGCGCCGCGCGGAGCGGCGCGTCATCCTCGGTGCGCCGCGCCTCGGCCGACGCCGGGATGACCTGACGTTCACCACCGGTGCGAACATCGTCGGCACCCCGCACGTCATCAAGGACGCCGACTCCCATGCCCAGTGGGTCATCGGGCTCGGCGCGGGCGAGGGCAAGAAGCGCAAGGTCGTCGTGGACGGCGAACGCAACGGCCGCCTGCGCCTGGAGCACCGGCTGGAGACGAGCGAGAAGGACGAGGCGAAGCTGAAGCAGCGGGCCCGCCGCGAGCGGCTGGCCCGTCAGGTACTGCCCTCGCTGGCCGAGCTGGAGATCATCGACCACCCTGCCGCCCCGATCCACGCGCTGCGTATCGGGGACGACGTACGGATCCGCCTGTTCGAGCCGCACACCGAGCACGACGGCTGGTGCCGAATCGTCGGCTGGACGGTACGGCCCGGCGAGGGAGAGACCGCCGAGCGCGTGACGCTGAAGCTGGAGCGCAGCAACAAGCCCGAGGACGAGGCGGGCGAGGGAGGAGACGAGTAGATGCCGGACACGATTGCCGATCTCGGCCGCCGACTGGCCAAGCTGGAGAGGCGGGTCACTGCCCTGGAACGCGCCCGCCGCGCACCGTACCCGGAGTGGCGCGACCTCCCGCTGACCGGCGACACGAACGTCCCGGACGAGGAGCAGCCGCCGCAGTTCCGCGCCAACCTCTGGGACACGACGGAATTCAGCGGCCGTATCGGACTGATCGACGGCCGGGCCGTCGACGAGCAGCTTGTCGCGTTGCTGCCCGAGGGCTACTGGCCCCAAGCGCCGCGCACGGTTGACGTCGCCTCCGATGCGGTACGGCGCACCCTCCAGCTCGACATCGACCCGAAGGGCCTGGTGCGGCTGCGCGTTCAGGGCGGCAGCAGCGTCCGGGCGTCCTGGATCAGCCTAGACGGCACATCGGTACGGACCGACCACGACGACGCCTGACCTGCGCCCGCGATCGGGAGCAGCAGATCCAACGGGTAGCCTCCGTCGCGGCGGTTCAGCGAAGCAGTGCCGCGCGCAGGGTGATGCCGTGTCGCGTGCGCAGGCGGCGCAGTTCCCACATCGCCACGGCGGTGACGGTCAGCGGGGCTCCCAGAATGAAGATCATCCGCACTGCGAACGGCACACCGTCGTAGGCACCGCGGAATACGTCGAAGAGGGCGACTTCCCACACCAGCAGCGTCGCCAGCAGCGGTGGAACCGTCTCGTGGAGGTCCGCTGTGCGGAAGACGTGCACGAGTGACTGCGCGATGCCGTAGAAGCCGAAGGGGGCGAGCCACAAAAACATGAAGACAGCCAGGGCGAACAGCAGCGCCACCCGCCCTGCCGACGCCGTCCAGTTCGTGTCCTCGGTCACGTAACCAAGGCCCGTGATCAGTCTTGGCACGGCGAGCGTGACGATCAACGCGAGCAGCGCCCCGGCGGGCTTGGCCACGCGGCGCAGGAACAGGCGCCGGTTGGGCGGGCGGGCCGCCGCGATGAAGATGGCGACGGCGATCGGGAACGTAACCGCCAGGGTGATGAGGGTGGTACGGATCTGGCCGAAACGGTCGTCCAGAAGGGAGTCGGCGTCCGACGCCAGCCCGTAGGACACCAGCATCCACGTGACCGAGATCAGGCCGAGGACCGTCCGTATGACCTGCACCTTCTTCACCATCGGGTCGTTCACCCGGTCCGGTCGGGACGGCGTGAACACCGCGCGGCCCACAGCGATCGGATTGAAGAGACGTCGGAAGGTCAGCGGGGGGCGCGCCGGACCCGGCGGCCACGGGCCCGCCGGCGGCACGGGTGGTGCACCCGGTCCCGGCGGTTGTCCTCCGTACGGATTCCATGGCGCCCCGCCCCCGCTACCGCTCATCCCCGCGTCCTTCCTGCCATCGTCTCCAAAGGTCACGAGGAGAATCGCAGATCTTGGCGCGGGAAAGCGCCTAGTTCGCGTTGCAGTTGTGCTGCAGGCGTGTGCCGACAGCCAGCGGGCCACCACCGCTGGGCCCTTCGAAACGCACCATGACTCGGCTCGCCGACGGCCGCCACACCAACGCTACGAGCACCTAGGCCGGAGAGGCAGCGTGGATCTCTAGCCGATCCTGGGCGCGGCGGACACGCAAGCTACGGTCCGCTGCCACGACGCCCTGTCCTGTGCACTTGACCTTCGATGAGACGAACTGCAATCCGTCATCGTTCGTGAGATTCGCTCAAGGCTCGGTGCGACAGGTCACCAGCGGTAGCATGACGCCTAGGTGACCCTCCACCCGCTTCGCACTCCCGAGGGACCGGACCGCTGCGGCGGCCACGGCCGACTGCCAACTGACGCAGGGGAGAAGGGCGAAGCGCGTGGCTACACCGCTGAGCGCGGACAGGTTCTTGTCCGCGCTGAAGGGCGCCGGGCTTGGCGTGGTCGAGCACGGAAAATGGCGCACCCACAATCGCAACACCCACGGCAACTGGGGCCCCGTGAACGGGGTCATGATCCATCACACGGGGCCGTACTCGTCCGAGTCCGACATGGCTGAGCTCTGCCGCGTCGGCTATCAAGACCTCCCCGGCCCTCTGTGTCACGGAGTGATCGACCGCTCCGGAACGATTCACCTAGTCGGCTACGGCCGGACCAACCACGCCGGCATGGGCGACACGGATGTCCTGCTCGCCGTCATCGGGGAGAAGACCAAGCTCCCGCGCGACAACGAGGAAGACACAGACGGCAACCGGCACTTCTACGGCTTCGAGTGCATCAACACAGGCAACCAACCGTGGCCTTCGGCGCAGCTGGACGCGATGGCGCGGGCTGCCGCCGCAGTGTGCCGTGCTCACGGGTGGAACGAGCACAGCGTCATCGGCCACAAGGAGTGGAAGCCGTCCAAGCCGGACCCCGGCGGCATCGACATGGACGACTTCCGGGCCCGGGTTGCCCGGCACCTCAAGGGCGAGGACAAGCCGAAACCCGACCCGAAGCCGAAGCCTGCCCCCAAGCCCAAGCCCAAGCCGGACCCGAAGCCGAAGCCAGATCCGAAGCCCAAGCCGACACCGAAGTACGCGGCCTACCCGGGCGCTCAGTTCTTCCGGGAAGGCCGCGCCTCGCCGGTGATTGCCGCGATGGCCAAGCGCCTGATCGCCGAAGGCTGCGACTCCTACGACACGACGCCCGGCCAGGTCTGGAACGACGCGCACCGCCGCTCGTACGCCGCCTACCAGATCAAGCGCGGGCACCACGGCGCCGACGCCGACGGCATCCCAGGTCCGCAGACCTGGCCGGAGCTGCGGGTCCCGCACCCGGCCGGCGCCGCTGAACCAACCCCGACCACCCCGAAACAGGAGTCCGACCCGATGCCGCAAGCCCTTGCTGACATAGCCGAGCGCACCCTCGCCACCTACCTCCAGTCGCTGCTGGGCCTGATGGCAGCCTCCAGCACGACGGACATGGTCTCGCTGTCGGCGTGGCAGGCCGCCGCGGTCTCTGCGATACCCGCGGCGCTCGCCGCCCTGAAATCCACACTCGGCACCGCCCTGGGCAGGCCGGGAACGGCATCGTGGCTGCCGGTGAAGCGAGACCCGGCCACCCCGAAGTACTGACCGGCCTTGGCGAGAGGAGAGGAGGAAGCCGTGCCCGACGGACAGGTCGCTCTCGCACTAGCCGAGCTCCGCTCGGCTCTGGAGGTCGGATTGGCGCGGATCGACGGTCAGTTGGCGCTGCTCGTCCAGCGCAATGACCAGACGGACAAGGCCGTGGGGGAGCTGGAGGAGCGGGTGAGCACGCTGGAGAAGACACGGTGGCCACTGCCGACCGTTGCCGTGCTGGCCAGCATCACCGCAGTGGCGCTTACTGTGGTCAGCCTGGCGCGTGGATGAGATGCCCTCCGGCAGCCAGGAGGCACGCAGTCGCTGATGGCGCCCGCCCGTAGGCGGGCGTTCTGTGATTCTGCATTTAGGAGAGGAGGTTAGGCGCCCGGTTCAAGGAGACCCGTCGGCCCGTGCAGTGTCTACGATGAACGGGCCTGCGTCTGGTCCGTAACGCCGGAGCAACTCCACGTGGCTGAGGCAGGGCGCGCATAGATGATCCGTGATTCTTGTGTCTGCGAGTACAGCCTCCCACTTTCCGTTCGGTGGTGGCTCTTTCAGAGTCCACTTCACTCGCCACTTGCCGCCGCGCAGCATGTCAGCCTTTGGGGAGACGAGCCACTTGCTGCCCTTGTCCTTGCTGTCAGGTTTGAACTCGGTGTTCGCAACCTTGAGGATCACGCGTACCACTGACCACTTCGGCGGGTTGGTCACGGTTCCCTCGAAGGTGTAGGTATGCCCTGGCGAGGAGGCAGCGGCAGGGGCCTGCGTCCATGATTCGATGGCCAACTTTGGTCGGCTGCGGTCACTGCGAGCGCCGTGACCATCGCTAGGGTCGTCGCCAGTCTGGGCAAGCATGAATAACCCTGCGATGAGCGCAGATATCACCGTTCCTGCAGTGGTGATCACGGCGCCTTTGGTGGTGGAGGACCAGCTCTGCCACGGATGACGACGTGAACCTGGAGGCTCCGGGTCTGGCAGCGGTGTACTGGGGTCTGGCTCTGGAGGCCCGCCACGCGTGGTGCCCGTGCCCCCCGTAGCCATCGGCTCCCCCCTCGCCCGACTATCTATGCGACGCCCCATTCTGCCTGAACGAGGGATCGTGTGTGCGGAGTCTCTGTGCGTGCCTGGCCCGCCAACTCGGCTCCTAGCGGCTCGTGAACGCACACGGCCCCCGCCAAGGCGGGGGCCGTTTGGTCCTCTTGGAAAGACCGCCGCCACCATAGCAGCGACCGCTGCGCATGCCCGCGCGCGTGCGGCTACGCTGCCCACTGCAATCAGGACCAACAGCGGAGGACGGGGATGAACAGGCGTAAGCCGTATCTGGTCGGGCACCAGGAGTTCGCCACGCTGTACCGCGTCGATCCGAAGATGGTCGCCCAGTGGCTGGCGCCGAGCCGCCGCGTGCTGGACCCGTCGACCGCCATCGTTGTCAGCGGAGTGCGCTACTGGCCGCTCGGTTACGCGGTTCGCTGGGGGACGACGACCACGCGGTTCCGGCAGGTCGACTTCGACGCTAAGTCCCGGATCATCGCGGAGCAGGGGGAAGGCTGGGAACCCGACCTGGGCGACGAACTGCCTCCGCTCGTGGGACAGCAGGAGATCATCGAGATGTTCCACCTGCCCTCGCAGGGGAATCTCGCCACGACGATCGCGACGGGGCGGTTCCCCGAGAGTGACTGGCTGCTGTCCGGGTCGAGGCTCTGGATGCTGGAGACCGTTCTCGAGGCTGTCCCTGCGCTGCGTGAGAGCGCGCGGAGTGTGCCGTGGGACGTGGACGAGGCGGTCGTCACCGCTCTGCGGGACGGCACGTACGACGGGCCCGGCAGCCGCGTCTTCACCCGAGGCCGTCACGCCCGAAAGGCCGTCTGACCTGCGCAAACCTGTACTTTGCCCCGAATTGCCATTAAGATATAAGTAATCCCCTTTGTGGGGGCCGCAATTCACCAAGGAGGCATCAGTGCAGTTCCTGACCGCGCCGGGCGGCGGTGACGTCGCCGTCATGGAGCCCAATGAGACCCTGATCGTCGAGAGCGCCCTCTTGCTCTACGTCCTCAAGAATCCCGATTCCAACATCGCCGTCCGAGTCTTGCGGGATGTCTCGCAGGTCAACGAGGCGCGCGAGGTGCGCATGGAGGATGCGGCCGAACAGGCTTCCGCCTGACCTGGGTCGGGAGTGAAGTCGGGCCTGATCGCGGTGGGGTTGATCATCTCGCCTCCAACCCTCAAGATAGGTGACATTCTTGAAATCGGTCACCAGGGGGTGGGTATGGCAACCGTCCAGGACGAGATACCGGGCCTGGTCTTCCACACGGTGCGGCAGCCCGAGGGCAGCGCACCGTCGATCCAGGCCCAGTTCGAGTCGTTTCACCAGCTCAACCCCTGGGTGCTCCGTGCCCTGGAAGCCCTGACCGTCGACTACTTGAAGCACGGCGCGAGCCGCGTGGGTATCGGGATGCTCTTCGAGGTCCTGCGCTGGCGCTATGTCACGGCGACCGAGGGCGACGAGTTCCGCCTCAACAACAACTTCCGTAGCCGCTACGTCCGGCTGCTCATCGAGCGCCACCCCGACTGGGCGCGCGCATTCGAGGTCCGCAGTCTGCGGACCGACTGACCTCTTGGAGAGATCGTGACCGACGAACAACCCGCCGAGCCCGCCGCGGAGGGCACGGTGGTCGAATCGGCCCAGGCGGCCAGCCCGGCCATCCGGCCGAGCGCCATCGTCCTGCGCGCCGACCAGGAAGAGTTTGACCACAAACAGCTCTCGACGCTCGCCCTGGTCAGCCCCGGTCTGGCCAATGCCCCGCGCGGCCACCTGGCCATGTTCTTCCACTACTGCGTGCGGACCGGGCTCGATCCGTTCGCGCGGCAGATCTACATGATCGGCCGCACCAACTGGAAAGCGGCGGACAACCCCGACGAGCCCGAGAAGACCTGGACCATCCAGACCGGCATCGATGGATTCCGTACGGTTGCCCACCGAGTGGCGGCGAAGGCCGGAGAGTCCATCTCCTACGAGGACACCGTCTACTACGACTCCGAAGGTCACGCCCACGAGGTCTGGTTGTCGAAGGTGTGCCCGGCTGCGGTCAAGGTCACCGTCCTGCGCGGCTCCAGTCGGTTCCCCATGACCGCCGTCTGGGGCGAGTTCGCCCCGACGTACTACGACCGTAAGTCGGGCTCGTACGTCCTGGCGAAGATGTGGCAGCAGATGCCCTCCCACATGCTCCGCAAGTGCGCCGAGGCCGGGGCTCTCCGCATGACTGCGCCGCAGGATCTATCTGGTGTCTTTGTGGACGAGGAGATGGAGCGGGCGGACGCCGAAGCTGTCGTCCGTGAAGCTGAGGAAGCGACCCGACTCCTGCGGCAGGCCGCCGGGCTCGAAGCCGGACAGAACTCTGGCGGGGATACGAAGGGCAACCCCGCCGATGGCCGCGCGACCGCGGGCCCGGACAAGAGCGCGGACAAACCCGAGCGGAAGAAGCGGGCGCGTCCCGCGAAGAAGGCGGCCCCCGCCCCTGCGGCCGGCGCAGAGGCCGAGCAGGACGCGGCCCCGCCGAAGCGCAAGCCCCGCAAGCGGGCTGAGCCCCGCCGCGCCGCCTCCTGACCCCTGCCGCACCCTTAATCCTCTTGGAGATCATCGTGACCACCCTGGCCATCGCGCCCGAGCGGCCCGTCAGCCTGTGGCCCGCCGCGCCCGCGGCGGACGCACGCCGCCCCCGCTCCCAGCAGACCAAGCTCGGCGCCAGTGACACCGTTTGCGCACGCCGAGCCGGATACCTCCTGCACGGCCGCACCCCGACCGATGGCGGCGAGAAGCGCAAGGCGATCTTGGGCACCTGGCTGCACGCCGGGATACTCGACGCCGCCCGCGAGGAGTACGGCTGGATCATCGAACGCCGTGTCGAAGATGAGAGCGTCCGGGGCCACATCGACGCCGTCCAGCTCGACAGCACGACTGCTTCCCGGCTCCCGAAGAGGCTGCGCCCCGCGCTCCCCGCCCAGGAGACGACGGTCGAGGACGTGAAGACGAAGAGCACCTACCAGTGGGACAACGTCCTTCGGTACGGCGCGAGCGAGGCCGAGCTGAGGCAGGTGTACCTGTACGCCGACCTTCTCGCCAGCGAGGGGTTCGCCAGCGTCAAGGGACAGCGCCAACTCGCCCGCCTGGGGCCGGTGCCGGTCGCCCGCATCCGCTTCCGGTTCATCAACAGGGACAACGGCGAAGACCACGTTCAAGAGATCGCCTACGAGGCCGAGCGTGCTCGGCGTGCCCGTTGGTGGGTCCAGCAGGTGCGGGCCGCCTCCACACCGGAGGAGCTGCCGCGCACCTTCCAGGGCCCGGGAATCAGTGCGATCTGCGACCACTGCCCGTTCCGCACCGCGTGCTGGGGGCCGCTCGTCGCCGGGCGCTCACCGCAGAGCCAGCTCATCCACGACGACGCGGACCGCGCCAAGGCGCTGGCCGAGTACGTCGAGGCGGGCGAGCAGATGAAGCCGCTCAAGGAGCGGCAGAAGCTCGCCCGCGCCAAGCTCGACGGCTCCGAGCCCGGCGCGTACGGCGACAACGTCCTGAAGTGGAGCGGCGGCAACCCGACCAAGGCCGATGACGTCGAGGCGATGGTCGCGCTGTACCGCCGCGCGGGACTGGAAGTACCGATGGCGCCGGACACAGCAGCTATGAAGGCGATGCTCAAGGACGTGGGCATTCCCGTGCCAACACGCCTCGACCACGACCGGCTGACCACGGTGAGCATCAACGTGACCGCCAACAAGAAGCCCTGATCGCGCCAACCGGCGGGGGCGGGGCCGACATGCGCCCCGCCCCTGCAGCAGCGCGGCGCGAACCGTACGGAACGACGGAGAGGTGCCGGTGAGCATCCACATGATGGTGGCGGCCGCCTACCTGCCGAAGGAGGTGATCAACCAGACGCAGAAGGCGGTCCTGATGAAGATCGCGGACTCGGCCGACGACCAGACCCGGCTGGCCCGGCCGGGCCTGGAACGGATGATGGCCTGGGCCGGCGTGGGGGAGAAGCAGGTCATCACGGTCGTCACGCAGCTCGTCGGGCTCGGCCTGGTCGAGCGGGTCACGATCGGCCGTGTCGGCCGCCGCGCGGAGTACAGAGTCTTCCCGTACGGCGTGCCGCCCATCCCGTCGACGGAGGAGCTGAGCGAGCGACGCCGTGCGGCGCAGCGTGCCCCGAAGAACCCGCGGCTGGCCCGGAAGGCAGGGCGCAGGAAGCCGTCGTCGGCGGCCCGCACGCAGCAGGACGTCGCGGCGAGGGAAGAGGGGCGGGCCGCTGCCGAAGCCGCTTCGGAGACAGGGTTGCCCCAGGGGAACCCTGATCCGGCTCCGGGCAGGGTTGCCGCGGGGGAACCCAGAGGGTTGCCGCAGGAAAACCGAGCGGGTTCCCCTGGGGAAACCCCTTCTCTTCCTCCTTCTTCCTGTTCTCTTCCCATCCCCCCTACCCCCACGGCTGACGCCGCAGGGGAGCCGAGGGCCGGGCGCGGAGCGCAGCAGCGGACGGGCTGCCCGAAGCACGCCGAGCCGGTGAGGAACTGCCGCGGGTGCGGCACGAATCCGCGCGCCAGGCGTGAGGAGGCGCGGCGCGATGCTGCCGACCGCGAGCACCGTGTCCAGCAGGACTGGCTACGGGACTTCTTCGATGAGCAAGAGCGCCGTGTGGCGGATACGGACCCGCAGGCCGTGGAGATGGCCCGCCAGCGTGTGCGCGACCTGGCCCGCGTAGGGCGCGAGATGGGCGCCAACTCCCGGCGGGATCAGCGGCGTTCGCGAGATCGACAACATTGACGCTCCGGTATCTGCCATTAAGATATAAGTGAGAGTTCGGAACTGGCCGAACTCATCAGCCTCTTGGAGACCACCTGTGACTGAAACGCTCAGCCCGGCGCCCGACGTGTTCGTCGTCGTCGCTGAAGTGATCCACGGCCCTCACCTCGCCCCCCGGCTCGACGGTCACCTGTACTGCTCGGCCGAGTGCGCGGAGCACGGCGTCCGCGCACTCGTGGGTGCCCTGAGCGAGGAGGAGGGTGGCAGCGGCTTCGTCCTGCCCCATGAGGGGCGCCTGATCGGCTGCGTCGTTACGCGCGGCGCCCGGATGTGGTCGGTGCAGATCCTCGCCCGCAGTGAGCTGCCCACCGTCTGAGATCTGCTTGACCTCAGATAGGTGACATTTTTCCAACGGTTGGTGCACTCTCTGTGCGCCCGCCGTGCACATCCTCTTGGAGACCACATGACCACCCTCGCGGCTCTGCCCGACCACAACCGCCTCAACGACCCGCTGTGGCAGCGGCTTTTCCACGGCTACCAGCACGTCATCACCCCGCTCCGCTATGGCGGGTGGGTCACGGACATCGAGACGGGCGGCGGTGAGTTCCACGTCCGCGCCGACCTCGCCGATGGCACCGAATTGATCATCGCCTCCGAACACAGCCTGCCCGCCGACCCCGCCGAGGTGACCGGCTGGAGTGTCGTCAGGCAGCGCGCCGACAGTCCCGACTGCCACACCGTGCTCTATGACTCCACGCCCAACGGTCCCCAGGCCCACCACGGCACCAGCCTCGTCCCGCTGTTCTCCCGCCTCGACCTCGCCGTGGGCCACCGACGCACACCCCGGCTGATCGTGTCGGCCACGCACACCGCGCCGTATGGCGCCAGCCACAACAGCAACGCCGGGATCGAGGGCGCGGCCGTGGCGGCGGCCCGCTTCGAGGAGTGGTCCTACCGACTCACCGACCACGAGGGCTACCGCCGCGTTTGGCAGCGGTCCGAGCCGGACGTCTACCCGCTGGCGCTGTTCGAGAGCGCCGGACACATCACGATCCTCCGTCTCACCCGCAGCGATGACTGACTGGCCCCGCCGCGGTCCGCGCCGCACCGGGGGCGCGGACCGGTGATCTGGCTGTTGATCGCGTGCGCCCTCGCCTTAGGGGCGTTCACCGCCCTCGGTGTCGAGGACAGCCACCACCACCGCGCGTTGCGTGCCTTCGACTAGTCCTGACCACGGCCGCCCGGCCTCACCGGGCCGGGCGGCCCCACATCTTGGAGACCCACCACCGTGCCCCGATCTATCCACCTGCTCTGTGGAGCGGGGGGAGATGGCCAAGGTCTGCTCGAAGCCGGGTTCGAGCCGATCCTCGGCATCAACCACTGGCAGACCGCCATCGACACCTTCGAGCTCAACCATCCGACCGCAGCCGCGCGTTGCGCCGACATCCAGAACTACCCCATGCGCTGGCTCCCGAAGGCCCTGGTGCTGTGGGCCTCGGTCATCTGCACCGAGCTCAGCCCCGCCGGCGGGAAGAAGCGCGCACCCAACCCCACGCAGGAAGCCCTGTTCGAGGAAGAGGAGCAGTGGCGCGAGCTGCCGCCCGAAGCCTTCGAGAAGACCCGGGTGACGGCCTGGTGCGTCCTGCGCGCCGCCGAGGCCAAGCGGTTCCCATGCGTTGTGGTCGAGAACGTCACCGAGTTCATCACCGACTGGATCCTGTTCCCCGAGTGGATCAGGGCGATGAAGAAGCTCGGCTACCGCATCCAGATCGTCTCCGTCTCCTCCGCCCACGTCGGCTCGGAGACCAATGCCTACGCCGCTCAGTGGCGCGATCGCATTTATGTCGTGTTCACGCTCGAAGGCGTACGCCGCCCCGACCTGGCGCCGCGCCCGCTCGCGTACTGCGTCGAGTGCGGGCGTGACGTCAAGGCCCGCCAGAGCTGGTTCGATGCGAAGGTCCGCGTCGGCAAGTACCAGCAGGAGTACAACTACCGCTGCCCCAACACCCGGTGTAGGCGCGCTGTGGTCGAGCCGTACGTCCGTCCCGCCTCCGACATCATCCTGTGGGACAACATCGGCCGACGGATCGGCGACCGCACCAAGCCGCTCGCGCCCACCACGATGCAGCGCATCGAGAAGGGCCTGGCCAAGTTCGCGTACTCGCCGAGCGTCATCACCCTCACCCATGGCCAGGACGGCACCGACCGGGCCTTCGACCCGAGCACCCGGCCGATGCCGACCCGCACAGCCAAGCTCGGTGAAGGACTGCTGGTGCCGGTCGGCGGCACCTGGAACGACACCGTCACGACGGTGGACGCCCCGATGCGCACCCGACTGACCCGCGAGAGCGAGGCCCTGGTCACCGTCGACCCGGCGCCGTTCATCGTCGAGTACCGCAACAACTGCGACGCCGCGCCGATCGACAACCCGCTGTCCACCCTCGCCACCGCCCGTCACCACGGCTTGGTCGTGCCCGACGGGATCGGTGGCGACCGGGCGCGCAACACCCTCGTCATCCCCTACCGCAAGGGCAACGCCGTCAAGACCGCGGCCGAACCCCTCCACACGCTGTCCACCCACGACTCGGCGGCGATCGTGCGCAGCGCCACGGCCATCGAGGACTGCTACTTCCGGATGCTCCAGCCCCGCGAGCAGCTGTCGGCCCAGCGGTTCCCCGAGAAGTACGAGGTCGTCGGCACGAAGGCCGCCCAGACCGAACAGGCCGGTAACGCCGTGTCGGTGAACGTCGCCCGCTGGATCGGCGAGTGCCTCAAGCGCGTTCTGGCCTGACCTTCACCCCGAAGAAGAGAGAGGACACCCCTGCCATGACACCGGCAGCACACGACCAGTTGGCCATCCTCAGCGAACAGCGCGAGGAACTGGAAGCTGAGTCCCGGCGGATCGAGAAGGCGCACTGCATCGCGGTGCTCGACCACATCACCGCGAAGATCCGCGCCGCCTGCCCGGGGGCGGTTTACGTGACCTTCGCCTACTACAGCTCGCGCACGCTCGACCTGGACGGTGTGCTGGGCGAGCAGCCCAGCCCTCTGAGTAGCTGCCCCGAACTGTGGTCCAACCGAGAGGGCACGGACGAGGGCGAGCACCCGCTCGACTACATCGCAGACAAGATCGAGTCCGACATACAGACCGCGCTCGCGCCCTACACCTCCCCGGCGTGGGCGTCGGTCCACCGCAACTCAGCTAGTGACGGCAACTCGTGGCTGCTGGAGCTGCCCCCGGCCGATCGGGCCGCCCGCGTGGCCGAGCTGGTCCGCGAGCATCACCCGGAGGCGACCGCGCTCGTGGTCGACGGTCGCGCCGCCGGGCGGATCATCGAGGTCCTCGAAGGCGTCGCCGACGACGGCACACCCCTTCGCAGCCCGCACCCGCGGTGGTCGTCGGCCTGCGACACCGCCCTGACTCGGCTTCTGGGCCAGGTGCTCGCCCTCCCCGCCCTGGCCGACCGGCACTTGATGCCTCTGCCCGGCGACTACGCCCACCCGCACAGCCTCAGCACCAGCGATCAGGTGCGCCTGATGCCGCTGCCGCCGACCGCCTAAGCCCGGGAGGAGGAGCAGATGAGCGGCAACGGGTGGGTCGTTGACGCGCCCTGCGCGGGCAACGACCTCTTCACCACGAAGGAGATAGCCACACGCGTCGTGCCGCCGCTGGTCCTCACGCTCTTCAAGACGTGCCAGAGCTGCCCGTTCCGGGCGCGGTGCATCGAAGTCGTTGCACCACGATGCAGCCGCTTCGACGGTGTCTGCGGCGGGCGTCTCTGGCGGGACGGGCAGGTCGTCGTGACCGGCCCGGGGACAGACCCCGCCGAGCTGCGCGAACCAAAGCTGCGGCCCATCACCCACGGCACCGAAGCCGGAGCCCGTGCTCACCGTCGGCGCAAGGAGCGCGTCTGCTCCCTGTGCCTGGAGGCCGACCGGCTCGCCCAGCAGGAACGCCGGGCCCGCAAGCGGGCCATCGGTTCCTGATCACCACTCCAGCTGATCAGAGATAGGTGCCATTTTTGAATTACGAGAAACCTGCTCGTGCTCCGGTGTGCGACCACGACGCGGACTCCGGCTTCGGACTGAGGCCCCTGCCCACCGCGTGGCGCGCCCGCCCCTCAACTCCTGCGGCCCAAAAAGCAATCCGAAAGGAACACCCCATGAACAAGGCCCAGCTCATCAAGGTCGTGGCCCAGGCGACCGGCAGCCGTGCCAAGGCGGCTCTCGCCGTGGAGGCCACGCTCGACGCCATTGTCCGCGCCGTCGCCGCCGGAGAAGCCGTCTCCGTCACCGGCTTCGGCAGCCTCACGCCCGAGGAGCGCCCCGCCCGCACTCGGCGCAACCCGCAGACGGGGGAGTCCATTGAGGTCGGCGCGAGCCGGGGCGTGAAGTTCCGTCCCGGCGCCCGGTTCAAGGACCTCGTCGCGGGCCGCCGACAGATGCCGGAGTCCGGCAACTGCATCCAGAAGGACCCCAAGACCGCCCGCCCGTAGCCGCCACGCCAAGGGCCGCCCCGGCGTGTGCCGGGGCGGCCCCGCCGAAGGAGTTTGACAGATGAACGACCGATCCGTAGGTGTCGAGATCGATGCCACCGCGACGTGGCTGGAGGGCCGCGGAGCCCACGGCGCAGCCGCCCTGCTGCGGCGCGTCGCCCGCCAGAGAGACGAAGCGGTGATGCAGCTCGGCTTACACCTCGACTCTCCCGCGTCCCGTACGGGCGGCTCCGCGCGCACCGCTCCACGGGACCTGGACGCTGCCGCTGAAGCGGCGATGCTGCGCACCGAAGTGGCGCGCCTGCAGGCCCTGGCCGAGCGGGCCGGCTGGGTGGACGACACGGACGCCAAGCGCCTGTGGCGCTGGCGGGATGGCTGGTGGGAGCTGGGCCACCGGCGCAGGAATCCTCGTGACGGCTACCACGACACCGGCTGGTACCTGTGGGGCCCGACTGGTAGCTACGAAGGCGAGTGGGTCGACCGGTACAAGGGCCCGGCCATGACCGAGGCCGACCGGCTCATCACCAAGCACCGCCTGGCAATCAGTGAGGGCGGCCGGTGAGCGGCCAGGCTCTTCGGCTAACGGGGGAGCGACGCGTGACCGCAGAGCTCCAGAGCGCCCCGGTGACCCTGCCCAGCGTCCAGGACGCCGGGCAGTGGCAGCCCCGCGTCGTCGGCCTCGACCTCTCGCTCACCTCGACGGGTATCGCGGGAACGAACTGGGCGTTCGCCCACCGGCCCGGCCGACGTCGCAGCCACGAACGTCTGGACTGGCTGGTGGCGGCCGTGGCGTTGAGCGTGCGGGACGGCGTGGACCTGGTGGTGGTCGAGGGCGCGGCGTACGCCCAGGGCGGGCAGGCCGGGCACCACGAGTTGGCCGGGTTGTGGTGGCTGGTCACGCAGTACCTGTGGCGTCACCGCATCCCGTACGCCGTCGTGACCCCGCACGGGCGCACGATCTACGCGACCGGCCGGGCTAATCCCGCCCAGGAGTGGCCCAAGAAGGACCGCTCCAGGGTCGCGAAGGGGATGGTGCGCTCGGTGGCCGTGGAGCGGTACGGCATCGAGTGCGAAGGGCCGGGCCGCTACGACCAGGCCGACGCCACGATCCTCGCGGCGATGGGCCTGGATTGGCTCGGCTACCCGACCGTGCCCGTGCCCGACTCGCACCGCCGTGCGCTGGAGGCCGTCCGCTGGCCCAACCTCATTCCGGTCGCCGCGAATTAAAGGGAATGGGAATTCGGGATTGAAAGGGAATTCCAGTGCAAAACTTGAATTCTGGGTATTTGCCATTAAGATATAAGTAAGGAATTCGGGGCAAGACACCCGAACCTCACCCCAACAGCGCGTGCCCCCGGCCCTCATGGCCGGGGGTGCACCCATACGCGCACGTTCCTCTTGGAGGCCAGATGACCGACTACTCGCCCGGAGTCCTCGAACTCGCCAAACAGATCGGACTCGAACCCCAGCACGTCGCCCAAGCCCTGAGCACGGCGCACCGCTCCTTCAACCACATGCAGGCCAGCACCGGCATGACCGTCGAGCGGCTCCGCCGCCTGTTCGCCCACGACCGGCACTCCATCGCCATCGTCGCCGCCATCGCGATGCGCCACGCCGGACGTCGTGACGACGCCTTGCTCCTCATGGACATCTTCAAGGCCAGCATCGGGCGCACCCTGCACCAACTCCCCATCCACACCGGCGTCGGCACCCTGCCCGAGCACCACGACGACCCGCGCGTCCAGGACGCCGTGCGCATCCTCACCTCCGCCGGCCTCCCGCCCATCCACACCGACGGCATCCACGAACTGCGCCCCGGCTTCCAGGTCCTGCCCGACGACACCGGACAGCTGCCCGGCTTCGTATTCATCGCCCCCGACCCCGACGCCAAGGGCCGGACCGGCTTCGCGGGCGGAGACCTCGGCTACCTCGCCGTCATGCGCTGGGCCGGATGGGGCGTCATCACTGAACGCCTCCCCGGCGGCCTGTACGCGGCCTGCCACCCCGACCACCGGCACGACCCCTTCCCTACCCGCGCGACCTCCTGACCCCGCCCGTGCCCGGCCGCGCCGCGGCCGGGCACGGCCTTCCCGAAAGGCACCAGCCCGTGAAACTCCCCGTGGACGACGCCACATTGAACTCCTGGTCCGCGCTCCTCGCCCTCACCGAAGCGCAGACCGCCGCGACCTTGGCCGACATCGAAGACACCCTGCGAGTCGGCTTCGACAACCGCCCGGACGAGCTGCGCCACCTGACCTTCGATGAGGCCACCAGCGACATGGAGTTCGACGAGGTGGCCCTGATGTTCCTCATCGGCGGCCTGCGCCAGGCCGGACACCAGCAAGCCGCCTTCGCGGTCGAGGTCCGCGGCCTCGACGTCACCCTCACGACCCTCCAGCAGGCCAGCTGACCCACGCCCCGCACAGCATCTCCGCCGCCCCGGCCGCGCACTCCGCGCACCGGGGCGGTCCCATGCGCGCCCGCAGAAAGGAATTCGCAGCCATGTCCGACGACTTCATGCCCCGCGCCGCGACCCAGGCCACTGGGCGGCCCGCACCGTCGTGGGCGAAGAAGCCCCCGCCCAGGTCCAAGGCCGCCACCCGCACCACCGGCAAGAACACTGCACGCAAATACTTCGGCCCGCGCGACCCCCAGGACCACGCCCGCAAGATCGCCGAGAACGTCCTCGAAGCCTGGTACCAGAACTTCGGCGGCAACAGCATCGACGTACCCCTCGGCACCGTCGCCGCGCTGTGCCTGGTGCGCAACGTGCCCGGCCTGGCCGACTGGATACTCAACCTCCAACCCGAGGAACTCCCGCGCCTGTTCACGGAGATCTACCTCGGCCACTGGATCAACCGCCCCGACCTGATCAACCGCGCGCTACGCCTGCACGACTGGGCCTGGAACCCCGACCCCGACAAGCAGCAGCTCCGCGCTGTCCACGCCGTCACCCGCGCCGCCATCAGTACCGGCCTTCTGGACCTGACCGGCCACGACGACCCCTGGCAACGCTCCGAAGCCGACGTCCTCAGCCCTCTACTTACCGGCCTGCGGCACAAGAGCGACAAGAAGTGGCGCGGCGAGTACCACACGCCAGCGTGCATCACCGACTTGATGGCCAACGTGACAGTGGACAAGGAGTTCGCCAAGCCGGGCATGTCCTTCCACGAACCCGCCGTCGGCAGCGGCACCATGTTCCGCTCCGTCGCCCAACGCCTGCGCGACCTCGGCCTCAACCCGCACGACTTCCACTGGTACGGCGTCGACATCGACGCGTTGTCCGCCGGGTGCGCCGCCATCAACGCGATCGTCTGGGACTTGGGCCCGCGTTGCCTCATCGGCTGTGCCGACTCCCTGGCCCCCGAGGACGACTACGCCAAGACCCGCGCCGAAGCCAAAGAAGCCTTCGAGGAACGCGACCGCTACATGGACACCGCCAACACCATCGTCGCCTGGCGCCGGGCCTTCGCGCTCCTCGACGAAGTCGAGACCGCGGCCGCGTGACCGAGCCCAACGACTTCACCCGGCCCGGCACCACCCGTACCGCTCGCCGCCGACGCCCGTCCTTCGCCGGGCCCCGCGACGCGATCGACGTGCCGCCACTCGACCAGATCGCCCCTGCCCTCGAACCCCCCTGGCAGAAGGAGGACACCGACACGCCTGACCGCACCGCCACTTACCACCATCCCGACGGCCACCGCCTCGGCCTTCGCGTCCAGCCCCGCGGCCTCGTCATCCAGACCTGGATCACCGCAGGCCCCAACCTGCCGCCCATCCCCGACGGCACAGACATCGAACAGGCCGAAGCGCAAGCCGCCAACGACGCCCGCCTTCAACCGGGACGCACCTGGCACGCCACCGTCGCGACGCGGAACACCGACGACCTCGCAGCCTCGCTCGGCTCGGTCGTACCCGACCAACTCATGCCCGCGCTCACCCGCAAACCGAAGAAGGTCCAACAGCCCACCCCGGGGGCCGTGTACCAGCCCAACGCCGAAGCCACCGACAGCAAGCAGCACACCAACCCCACGAAGGAGTTCCACTCGTGACCGCTTCCGACCCTCGCATCAAGATCGACGGCCCCGCAGGGTTCGCCGAGATCATGCCGTACCTCATCGGCTACCGACCCGAGGACACCATCGTCCTTCACGGGGTCATCGCCACCGGCTTCGGTACCGGACCGACCATGACCCTGCCGCTTCCCGAAGACCCCGCCACCTGGGAAGCAGTCGCCGAAGCCTTCGCACCCCATTTCCTTCATGTCACCCAGGGGCGTGGGCAGCATGACATCCAGGACATCGTCGTCTTCCTCTGCCGAACCCCGCGCCCCGGCCAGACCGCCGAGGAGACCGCTGAACTCCTCATGCACCTGGCCGACTGTTTCGCCGACATCTTCGACGACCTCGGCCTCGCGCCCGTCCGGCACACCATCGGCCTTGTGGGCAACCGCTGGTGGGGATACGAGTGCGACCTCCCCGGATGCTGTGAAGGCGAGCCGCTCCCCAGCCCCGACGACCCGAACAGCGTCACAGCCCAGCTCGCTCGACTCGGCCGCACCGTCGCCCGCAGCAGCAGTGACGTAGCCAGCGAATACCGTCCGACTACAACGAACGCAGCGCGCTACCGGGCGGCCCTCGAGGACGTGGCTGCCGACATCGAGGAGCAGACCCAAACACGCCTCGGGCAGCTCCTCACCCGAGACAACACCACCAAGATCATCAGCGGAGCTCTCAAGGACTTCCACAACGGCAACCCGCAGCTCATGGACGAGACAGCCGCCCGCATCATCATCGGCCTGCAGGACCCCAGGGCCCGAGACAACGCCCTCGTGTACGGCGAAGGCGACGACCTTCCGATCGCCCGGCAATTGTGGGCCTACCTCGCCCGGCGCTGCGTCCCGCCGCACAGCCGCATGGCCCTGCCGCTACTCACGCTGCTCTCGTGGGTCGCCTGGCGCCAAGACGACATCGTCACCGCCCGCCACGCGATCAAAGAAGCCCTGACCATCGGCCCCACCTACCTGATGGCGGACCTGCTACACGACGCCATGAACAGCCGAACCGACCGGGACGGGCTTCTCACACGCATCCGGGCGGCCAACCACCGGCAGGTCGAAGAGGACCAGGCGGACATCCACACAGGCTGATCACGACGTCGGCCCCGGCGACAGCCGGGGCCGCGCGCACGTCCGCATTTGCTGCTTGGGCCCCTCGGTGTGACGATTCAGCCCACGCCGGGGATTACTCGAAAGAAGCCGCTTCTCGCATAGTGTCACTGTAAAGCCTGTCGGTATTCAGTGAGTTGCCTTGGGGGACTTTGGCGCAAACTCTCACTTCGTGGCCATCTGACAGCGTGATGTCGACCACGATTTCGAACGGCGCAGGGCTGAAGCAGAATTGATCTACCTGGTCTTCGTGTGGTTTGGGTAGGGCTGGAGCGTGCACGTCAGAGGGCTTACCAGAGTCAATTTGCTCGATCGTGAACTCGTAAGGAGACATGCCCATGACCGCTGTAAAGGTTACGGCGGCGGTTGTCAGTGCGCCCATGAGGACTGTCAGAGCCTCGGCGGTGGCTATGAGTTTCGCCTTGACGGAGCCAACCTCAAGGCTTGTGATCTGAAATATCCCCTCTTTGAAGTTGGCTGGACTGATGCGAAAGGGAAACCCGATTGCTTTCGCGTAGGCGGATTCCTCGGACAGGAGAGGCTCAACAGCCAGGGCCCACCGAAACTGAAAGTCGACATAATCCAATAGGCGTCCAACCGTCCCGGTGTCGTTACTGGGTGTGCTAATTTCGACTAGAATTTTTTCCGTTTGGGCCGACTCAAAGGGCTTCGCAGCCTCGCGTGCCGCAGGCATGACTTCTGAGGTTAGATATGTCCAAAACCTTTCGGGGAAGATTCCGTCGGCGCTCGTTCGTGTGTCCATTGATGTCTCCTCGGCTTGCCCTCCTCTCAGTGACCCACGATCCAGCCCAATTCGCCCTTGAGGCGTGGCGCCTGGGTGACGAAGCGCGGAGGCGTCGACGTGTTCGGAGTGCCCACGAACTACGCTCTCAGTAGGCGGCTGACCAGTGAAGATGCCGTGGGGCTCCACCCTCGGGCGAAGAGGGTGGAGCCCCTGTTCGTCGGTAAGGAACTCCGCTGCGCGTGGGTTCAGATCGCTCAGTGCCGCGATACCGCAACCTGCACCGATGCCTTGGGGCCTGCTCGCTCGGCGCTCCACGATGGGGTCGCAGGGCCCAGTAGTGGACACGCAGTGGACGGAAGGACCAGGAAGGACCAGGAAAGACAGAACGCGAAGCGCATGCGCGCAGTCGTCTGACCTGCGGAAACAGCACTATCGAGGCAAGACTCGGACCTGTTCGGAAGATCCGAAAAGGACTCATAATCCGTCGGCCGTGGGTTCGAGTCCCACCCGCCCCACCATCTGTTGCCCATGCAGGAACGTTTTAAGCAGGGGTGACATGCGGCCCCCACCATCGGCGGGGGCCCTTTCGGCGCCTTGGGCCGGGCTAGACCGAGAGCGGTACGGAGTGGATCTCCGTGGTCGGGTGTCCTGTGCGCTCGTGAATGCGCTTCACGGCGTCCGCGGAGGGTGCCTCGGAGAGGCAGTACACGACTCCGTCGTCGGGGTCGGCCCACGCACGCTCGAAGTGCACCCCTTCCTCGCCCTCGATCGCCAGATCCGCCTTGTGTGCTGCCGAGAGCTGCTCGGCAGTGATGCCCTTCATGTCGTGGTGGACATCCATGAACTTGGTCATCGCCCGCCACCTCCGGTCGTTCTCATCGGACTCATGGGTGCGGAGCTGTGGGACGGCCCCTCGTCCTGGCGGCCACAGACCTACTCCCTCAATCGTCCGCCCGGCACTTTCCCGGTGCAACCAGGGGCCGGGCCATGAGGTCTCCAGAGATGGGAAAGCCCCGTCGCATCCGGTACGCGACGGGGCGGGAGCCGTTCGGCGTGAGGCGGAACGGTCTGGTTACGGGGATGAAGTGAGTGCCCTCACGGGTCGGTTCACCTGATGAAGCAGCGGTTGCCAATTGCAGGGTTGAGAGCTCCGATGACGTTCACTGTGTTCCCACACGCGTTGACGGGCACATGAACGGGCACCTGGACGACGTTGCCGCTGAGGATGCCGGGGGAGTACTTCGCCGCGCCCACGGCGTAGGCGCCGGGGAAGGGATCGGCGGCGGCCGCGCCGGCTCCGCCGATGACGGCGGCCGTGGTGAGCGCGACTGTGGCGAGGATCGTGCGCAGACGCATGGGGTACCTCCTGGTGAGGGAACGGACCTTTCGGGTTCCAGGCCTCACCAGTCCGCCGCACGGATAAAGCGATCGTGGTCCGTCTGCGGTAACCGAGCCGCCCGTTCGCGGGACACCGGCCGTGTCCAGGAGGCGGCATACCGACCGACTTCTCCATGAGATGCGCACGGGTGGGCCATGCGCATCTCATGGACGTCCGATGACAGACGAACGATGTTCGTGCCCACGAACACTGCCATCGTGGAAGAAGAGGCTCCGGGAAGGTGGCCTGATCAGCCCGGCCGTCCGGCGCCGCCCCAGCACTGCGAGGCATCCGCCCAGGAGGAGAGCGCGCGCCTGACCGGGAGGCTTTTCGTGGACAAGCGTTACGAGGTGTACTGCCTCACTCACCCGCATTTCTACGATGCGCCGCACCATGGCCGGACGCGTGGCCGCTTCCCGCAGGCCGGGCGTCCGCTTTCCGCATCATGGGTCCGCGAGGAACTCGGCGAGTGGCTGGTCTGCCGTCCCACCGACGTGGTGCTCCCGCCGCAGGGCTGGAAGATCCACGTCTCGGCGTGTCCGGACAACGCGGAGTCGATCCTGGAAGCGGTGTGGGACTACTGCGTCCCGCGCCGTATCGCCTTCAAGTTCCTTCCCGGCATGGATGCCCTGTTCCTCGCCAACACGAAGTACGCGTATCGCGGTTCGAGCGGGAAGTTCGTGACGGTCTACCCCGCCGACGAGGCCCAGTGTGAGTGTGTGCTCACCGAGCTGGGAGCCGTCCTCGACGGCAGGCCGGGACCGTACATTCTCAGCGATCTGCGCTGGGGGGACGGTCCCCTCCATGTCAGGTACGGGGCCTTCGCCGACCGGTACTGCGTGTCGGCCGACGGCGTACTGGAGCAGGCGGTGGAGGATCCCTCCGGGCGTCTGGTGCCCGATGTGCGCGGCCCCACCTTCCAGCCGCCCCCGTGGGTGCGGCTGCCCGGATTCCTCGAGCCCCACCTCGCCGAGAGCCGCCGGACCACGGTCGCCGACCTGCCCTACCGGATCGAGAAGGCGCTGCACTTCTCCAACGCGGGCGGACTGTACGCCGCGGTGGACACCCGAACGCAGGAGCGTGTCGTCCTCAAGGAGGCCCGGCCCCACGCGGGGCTCACGCCGGACGGCGCGGACGCCGTCGTGCGCCTCGAGCGCGAGCGGGACGCCCTGGAACGGCTGAGCGGCCTGCCCTGCGTCCCCGCGCTCCGCGATCAGTTCGAACTGGGCGGCCACCGCTTCCTCGTAGAGGAGTTCATCGAGGGGACGGCCCTGCACAGGCAGTTCGTCGAGCGCTATCCGCTCACCGAACTGGACCCGGACGCCGGTGCCTTCGCCGACTACACCTCCTGGGCCCTCGACATCGCCCGGCAGGTGGAGGACGCGGTCGCCGCCGTCCACGAGCGGGGCATCGTGATCGGCGACGTCCACAGCGACAACGTCCTGGTCCGCCCCGACGGCAGGGTGGTGCTGATCGACTTCGAGGGCGCGTCGGACGTCGCGCAGGCGCGGCAGCAGGTCCTCGCGGCTCCTGGCTTCCTCGCCCCGCGCGGGACCAGAGGCTTCGACATCGACCGGTACGCGCTGGCCTGCCTGAGGCTCTTCCTCTTCATGCCGCTGACAGGTCTGATCGACCTGGACGGAGGCAAGGCGGGGCAGCTCGCCAGGGAAGCCGTCCAACTGTTCCCGGTACCCCGCCGGTTCCTCGACGAGGCCGTACGCACCATCACCGGCGACGGCGGGATGACCGCCCGGGCGGACGACGTGCCCCGCATCGAACCCGACCACTCCGGCTGGCTGCGCGCGCGGGAGTCGATCTCCGGCGCCATCCTGGCCGCCGCCACACCGCAGCGCGACGACCGGCTCTTCCCCGGCGACATCGAGCAGTTCGCCCTTCCGGGCGGCGGCCTCGACCTGGCGCACGGCGCTGCGGGCGTGCTGTACGCGCTGGACGTGACGGGCGCAGGACGCCACCCCGACCACGAGGACTGGCTGATCCGGCGCGCATTGAACCCGGAACCCGGCACCCGCCTCGGCTTCTACAACGGCATGCACGGCATCGCGTACGTCCTCGAACACCTCGGACGCCACGAGGAGGCCGCCAAGGCCCTCGACATGTGCCTGGGCGAGCGCTGGGAGACCCTGGCCCTCGACCTCAAGAGCGGGCTTTCCGGCATCGGCCTCAACCTGCTGCACTTCGCGGCCACCACCGGCGACGCCGCCTGCCTCGACGCCGCCCACCGCGTCGCGGAAGCCGTCGCCGACCGCCTGGGCCCGGCCGACGCAGTGCCGACGACCAGCGGCGGCGCCCATCCGAGAGCGGGCCTGATGTACGGGGCGTCCGGGCCCGCGCTGATGTTCCTGCGCCTGTATGAACACGGCGGCGACCCGGCCCACCTCGACCTGGCCGCCACCGCGCTCCGCCAGGACCTGCGCCGCTGCCTCGTGCGCGAGGAGGGCGCGATGGAGGTGAACGAGGGCTTCCGCACCATGCCCTATCTCGCCGACGGCAGCGTGGGCATCGGCATGGTCCTCGACGCGTACCTGGCGCACCGCGCGGACGAGGAGTTCTCGGCCGCCGCCGACGCGATCCGCAAGGCGGCCAGGGCGTCCTTCTACATCGAACCCGGGCTCTTCGACGGCCTCGCCGGGATGATCCTCCACCTCAGCCACCCGCACCCGCCCGGCACGGCGGTCGCGCGGGACCCCCTGATCGCGGACCACGTACGCCGTCTGGCCCGCCACGCCTGCCTGCTCGACGGCCGGCTTGCCTTCCCCGGCGAGCAGTTGATGCGGCTGTCCATGGACCTGGCCACCGGCGGTGCGGGCGTCCTGCTCGCCCTGGGCGCCGCCTTCCACTCCCGTCCCACCGGACTCCCGTTCCTGACACCGGATTCGGCCGCACCCCCCGACGTTCCCGTCCCCATCCGAGTACCAGAGAGGAGGTGAGGAATCCATGTCACTCCTCGAACTCCAAGGGCTGACCATCGAACCGGAGAACGGCCACCGTCCGCCGCCTGGCAGCCGGGCCAGCAAGGCCTGCACCGGAGGCGGAGACGCAGGCAGCCGTCTCAGCCTGCTGTTCTGCTAGTTCTCACCACTACGGCGGGGACGCTTCCGGTGTCCCCGCCCCTTTCTCTGAAACCGTACGACGACGGGAGCGGCCCGTGGACCGACGTGCGGCGGACCGTCTGCTCCTTGCGACCGTCCGGCGAGGCGGTGCCTGGGGTGGCGTCCTGGCCGCCACGTCCCTTCTGCTCGCCGCGGTCTATGTCGTCCTGCCCGCCCTCATGGGCCGCGCGGTCGACGCCGTCCTCGGACGCGGTGACTCGTCGCTCTGGCTGACCCTTACCGCCGTCGCCGTCGCGCTCCTCGTGGTGTGCGACGCCGCGGACGACTACGCGGGTGCCGTCGCCAACTCCCGCTCCACGGCCTGGCTCCGGCACTCCCTGCTCGGGCATGTCCTCGACATGGGCGCCCGCGCCACCCGCCGCTACACCCCCGGTGACCTGGTGGCGCGCCTGGTGGGCAACACCGCCCGGGCCGGCAGCGCCCCGGCGGGCCTGGTGTGGGGGGTGACCGACCTGATCCCCCCGGTCGGAGCCATCGTTGCCCTGGCCCTGATCGACCCTTGGCTGTGCCTCACCTTCTGCGCCGGACTGCCGCTGATCGTCCTCGTGGTCCGTTCCTTCGTCCGCGACGTCTCCGACCTCAACGACCGCTACTTCGCCACGCAGGGCCGGATCGCCGCCCGGCTCACCGACGCGCTCGCGGGAATCCGCACCATCACCGCGGCGGGGACCACGACGCGCGAGGCGGACCGGGTCCTTGAGCCGCTGCCCGAACTGCACCGCCACGGCATGGGGCTGTGGCGTGCGTACGCCCGGGTCTCCGCGCGGGACGCGGCGATCGTCCCCCTCCTTACGATCGCCGTGCTCGCCGTGGCCGGCCTTGAGCTCTCACGGGGCCGCATCACACCGGGTCAGATGCTGGCCGCCGGCGAGTACGTCCTGCTGGCCACCGGCGTGAGCTCACTGGTGGCCACGGCGAGGCGGCTCGCCTTCGCACGCGCCACCGCCGGGCGGGTCGCCGAGGTACTGGACGAACCCGTGCCGGCGTACGGCGGCACGCGCCTGCCCGACACAGGCGGCGGCCGCCTGGAGTTCCACCGGGTGACCGTACGCACCGCCGAGGGCGACACCGTCCTTGCCGGCGTCGACCTGGACCTGCCGGCGGGCGCCCTGACCGCCGTCGTGGGGCGCTCCGGATCCGGCAAGTCCCTGCTGGCCGCGCTGGCCGGGCGCCTCACCGACCCGGACGGCGGCGAGGTGCGGCTCGACGGGGTGCCGCTGCGCGACGTGGACCGCGCGGAGCTGCGCGGGGCCGTCGCGTACGGCTTCGAACGCCCGGTGCTGCTCGGCGAGACCTTCGCCGACGCGATCGGGTTCGGGCCGCGGACGCCCTCCGACGCGGAGGTCCTTGCGGGGGCCGCCGCCGCACGCGCCGACGCCTTCATACGGACCATGCCCCAGGGGTACCGGACCCCGCTCGACGAGGCCCCGCTGTCCGGCGGGGAGACCCAACGGGTCGGCCTCGCGCGCGCGTTCGTACAGGCCGGCCGGGTCCTCGTCCTCGACGACGTGTCGGCCAGCCTCGACACCGTCACCGAACACCACATCGAACAGGTGCTGACGGGGGACGGGGCGCTTGCGGGCCGTACGCGGCTCGTCGTGACCCACCGGGCCTCCACCGCCGCGCGCGCGGACCTCGTCGTGTGGCTCGGCGCGGGCCGTGTCCAGGGGCAGGGCACGCACCGTGAACTGTGGGCGGAGCCGGCGTACCGGGCCGTCTTCTCGCCGGAACCGGAACTCGACGGGGGCATGCGGTGAACGGGGGCCCGCGCGGTCTGCTGCGCTCCGCACTGCACACGCGGCGCCGGGAGCTCATCCGGCTCACCGGCTGGTCGCTGGTGCAGGCCGTGCCCGCGCTGCTGTCCGGCCGGCTCGTGGCCATGGCCGTCGACGACGGCTTTCTCGCCGGGCGCGGCGCGGCGGGCTTCGGCTGGCTCGGACTGCTTGCCTGCGCCGTCCTGGTCGGCGCCTGGGGCACCCGGCGGGCCACGCTCGAACTGGCCGGGATCGTCGAGCCGTTCCGCGACGTTCTGGTCGATCTCGTGACCACCGGCACGCTGCACCGCTCCGCCCGCCTCGGGCAGCCCGCGGACACGGCGGGCGTGGCCCGGCTGACCGAGCAGGTGGAGATAGCCCGGGAGGCGTACGGGGCGGTCGTGATGTTCGTGCAGACCTTCGCCGTCACCGCGGTGAGCGTGCTGATCGGCCTCGCCTCACTCGATCCCGCCCTGCTCCTGCTTGTGGCGCCGCCCCTCGCGGCCGGTCTTGGACTCTTCCTGTCGGCCCTGCGGGCCATGGCGGCCCGGCAGCGGGCGGTCGTCCTCGCCGACGAAGCCATCGCCGGGTACGGGGGCGCGGTGGCCGGCGGCCTGCGGGACGTGACGGCCTGCGGCGCCGAGGAACGCGTACGCGGCCGGGCCGGTGTCCGTATCGACGACGCGGCGAGTGCGGCCCGCGCCCTGGCCCGGCTCACCGCCCTGCGGACCGCCGCCCTGGGCGTCGGCGGCTGGCTGCCCGTCGTGCTCATCCTGGCCGCGGCCCCGTGGCTGGTCCGGGGCGGGGCGACGGCCGGCGCGATCATGGGCGCGCTGACCTATGTGTCGCAGAGCCTGCAACCGGCCCTGCGGAGTTTCGTCCAGGGGCTCGGGGGCAGCGGCCTGTGGCTCCTTGTCACCATCGGCCGCATCCTGGAGGCGGCCGAGGATGACAAGGAGTCCCCGGCGACGGCAAAGGAGACGGGGAAAGACCCGCCCCGGGCCGCCGGTTCAGGGAAACCGGGGGATGTGGACGGCCGGGTCGAGCTGCGCGGCGTCACGTTCGGCTACGCCCGCTCCGCCGAACCGGTCGTCCAGGATCTCGACCTCGACCTGCCGACGGGCACCCACCTCGCGGTCGTCGGTCCCAGCGGCGCCGGCAAGTCCACCCTCGCCGCGCTCATCGCCGGGGTGCTCGAACCGCAGGCCGGCCGCATCCGCCTGGGCGGTGTCCCGGTCCGGCCGCAGGACAACGGCCGGCTGATTCGGTCCCGCGTGCTGATCCCGCAGGAGGCGTACGTCTTCGCGGGCACCCTGCGCGAGAACCTCGCCTACCTCCACCCCGAGGCCACCAAGCGCGATCTCGACGCCGCGGTCCACGCCATCGGCGCGGGACCGCTCACCGAACGCCTCGGCGGCTACGACGCCGCCGTGGACCCGGCCCGGCTGTCGGCCGGCGAGCGCCAGTCGATCGCCCTCGTCCGCGCCCTGCTGCCGCCCGCCCGCCTGGTCCTGCTCGACGAGGCCACCTGCCACCTCGACCCCGCCGCCGAGGCGGTCGCCGAACGCGCCTTCGCCCGCCGCCCGGCCACCCTGATCGTCTGCGCCCACCGGATCAGCTCCGCGCTGCGCGCCGACCTCGTGCTCGTCATGGACGGCCCGCGCTGCCGCATCGGCACCCACGACCAGCTGACCGCCGACTGCGCCCTCTACCGTGAACTGGTCGGCCACTGGGGCGGCTTGGAGCAACCGCAGGCCGCCGTCGGGAGCGGCGGAGCGAAGCGGTGGCGAAGCCGCCTTTGAAGGGGGCCCGCAACCGGGGGCCGCAACCGGGGCCTACAAGGGCCTACAGCCACCCCGACTCCCGGGCGATCCGGATGGCGTCGATGCGGTTGCGTGCCCCGGTCTTCCTGGAGGCCGCGTTCAGGTGGTTGCGGACCGTTCCCACGGACAGCGAAAGCCGGTCGGCGATCTCACGCGTCGGCGTGCCGTCCCCCGCGAGGCGCAGAATCTCCAGCTCCCTCGGGGTCAACGGGCTCTCCGCCGAGGAAAGCGCAAGCACCGCCAGCTCCGGGTCGACGAACCGCTCGCCCGCCGCCACCTTGCGGATCCCCGCGGCGAGGGCGTCGCAGGGGTTGTTCTTGCCGATGATGCCCGCGACGCGCACCGCCAGCGCCTGTCTGAGGTAATCGGGGGGCGTCGAGCCGGCCACCAGCAGGGTCCGGCACTCCGGCAGCCGCACGCCCAGCTCCGTCGAGGCGCAGAGCGCCCTGTCCGCACCGCCGTCGATGTCGATGACGACCACATCGGGCCGGTACAACAGAGCCCGGGTGACGGTCTGTTCGTTCCCCTGTGCCTCCCCGACCACCTCGATGTCCTCTTCGGATGTCAGCAGGGCCGCGAGTGCCCCGCGCACGAGGTCTGTCTCCTCGACGAGAAGAACACGGATCACATCGCTCCCGCCCGGCCGTAAGCGGCCTCCGTCATGCCAAGCGCTCCCGGTCACTCCGACGGCGCCGTACGAAGTATGTCCAGTGGTCACCCTATTTGCCCGGAGCCGCCTCGCCCTTCCGGCGGCGCCCGTCAGCCCGGGCCGATCTCTGATGAGACCGGTGCCTGCCAGGTCACCGTCGTGCCCGTGCCGACGCCGTCCGTCGTGCCGTCGTCGTAGACCGTGAGCCGCACCCCTGTGCGGCCGTCCGGCAGCGTCGCCCGCGCGTCCACCGCCACTTCGATACGGGTGACGTCGGGGCGGCGTGACGCGGCGGCCAGGGCGCGGCGCAGGGCGGCGAGCAGATGGGCCGCCGCCGGGTCCGTGACGCGGGTGTCGACGGCGCCCGTGAAGTGCACCGAGGGCTGGACGCCGAGGACGGCCGCCGCGCCCGCCGTCTCGCGGAGCACCTTGCCGCGGAACGTCGTCGGGGCGTCGGCGGGCGGCTGCTGGAGGGCGAAGATCGCCGTACGCACTTCCTGGATGGTCGACTCCAGTTCGTCCACCGCCTGGTCGAGGGCGGACTCCACCTTCGGTGAGCCCGCCCTGCGCCGGGTCGACTCCAGCATCATGCCGGTCGCGAAGAGCCGCTGGACCACGAGGTCGTGCAGGTCCCGGGCGATGCGGTCGCGGTCCTCGAACACCGCAAGGCGCTGCCTGCTCTGCTGGGCGTCCGCGAGGACGAGGGCCAGGGCGGCCTGTGAGGCGAACTGCGTCGCGAGCAGGCGCTCCACCGAGGTGTACGCGCGGGCGCCGCGGGAGCGGGGCAGGGCGAGCGTCCCGATGAGCCTGCCGCCCGCCTGCAGCGGCAGCATCATGCTGGGCCCGAAGCGGGTCCGTACGCGGGTGGTCATCCGGGGGTCGGTCGCGGAGTCCTCGATGAACACCGGCTCCCCGCCGAGCAGTTGCTCAAGGACGGCGCTGCCGGGCTCGATGGTGGTGCCGATGAGGTCGCTCTGGGGGGACCGGAGGGAGCGGGCGTGCGCAGGCCGGGGGGCGTCGTCCTCCGTCGCCGCCGCGACGATCCGCATGCCGCCCTGGTCCGTGGGCTGCAGGATGACCGCCGCCGTGGCGTCCGCGAGGATTCTGGCCCGTTCCGCCACCGTCGTCAGGGCGTCCGCCGCGGGCTCGCCGGTCAGCAGGGCCGTGGTCACCGCCGCCGCGCCGTCGATCCACCGCTCGCGCTGCCTGGCCGCCTCGTAGAGACGGGCGTTGCCGATCGCGATGCCCGCCTGGCTGGCCAGGACCCGCAGGAGCTGCAGGTCGTCCTCCGTGAAGGGGCCGCCGCGCTTCTCGGTGAGATAGAGATTGCCGAACGCCTCTTCGTGGACGTGGATCGGTACGCCGAGGAAGCTGTGCATCTCCGGATGCCCCGGCGGTACGCCGCACGAGCGCGGGTCGGCCGTCAGATCGTCGATCCGCAGCGGCCGCGGGTCGGTGATCAGCGCGCCGATGATGCCCGCGTGGCCGTCGGGGAGGCGGCCGATGCGGCTGCGCTCGGCCTCCGTCAGGCCCGTCGTGAACAGGTCGGTGACCTTGCCGTGCGCGGGGTCGATGACGCCGAGCGCGCCGTACCTGGCGCCGGTCAGCTCGGCCGCGCTGTCCACCAGGTGCTGCAGCGTGGTGTGCAGTTCGAGGTCCGTGCCGACGCCGAGCACCGCGTCGAGCAGCGGGTCGAGGGGGAGGGGCGGGCCTGCGGGGTTCATCGCGGGGCGCCCGTGCGCGCTCCGGCGCCCCGCGTGGCCGTCGGCTTCGGCTTCTGCAGTGGCAGTGGCTTCTGTATCGGCTTCGACATGCGGACGGTCTCCCCTTGAGCTCGGATCGGCGGCAGCCGGCCCGTATCGGCAGGGGCCGGCCCGATCAGCCGGACAGCGGGTCGAGGACCAGCGGCTGGATCTTGCCCTCCAGCATCGCCCCGAGCCCGAGGACGGCGCACGCATCCGGCCGTTCGGCGATCTCCACCGGCATCCCCGTGGCGTCCCGCAGCATCTGGTCGAGCCCCGGGAGCAGCGCGCTGCCGCCGACCATCATGATTCCGCGGTCGGCCAGGTCGGCCACCAGATCGGGCGGGCAGTCGCGCAGCACCTTGCCGATGCCGTCGAGCACGGCGGTCAGCGGGGTGTGGATCGCGTCGCGTACGGCGGCGGTGTCGACGTGCACCGAGCGGGCGAGCCCCGTGGCGACGTCACGGCCGTGGATCTCGGTCGACTCGGGTCCCTGAGGCGTGAGCCCGTTGCCGTGCAGGGCGAGCTGAAGGGGACGTACCGACTGGCTGGGAAGCATCAGCTCGTGGTGGTGGCGCAGATGCTGGACGATCGCGTGGTCGATGGCCTCGCCGCCGACCGGGATCCGCTGGGCCGTCACGATCGCCCCGAGCGACAACACCGCGACCTGCGTGGTCGCCGCCCCGCACACCAGGATCATGGTCGCTTCCGGCTGCTCGACGGGCAGCCCGCAGCCGACCGCCGCGGCGATCAGCGTGTCCACGAGCTCGACCCGGCGCGCCCCGAGCCCGACCATCGTCTCGATGGCGGCGCGCTGGGCCAGCGGATCCGCGTCGTGCGGCGTGGTGGCGGCGGCGCGCAGGCGCGGCTTGCGGCGCAGAGCGCGGCGGAGCTTCTCGCCGAGCAGGTGCCGCAGCATGCGCTGGGCCATCTCGATGTCGATGACGGTGCCGCCGGAGACGGGGCGCACGACGCGGATGTAGCCGGGCGTGCGGCCCGTCATCTTCTCGGCGAACTGGCCCACCGCGATCAGCGCGCCGGTGCGCGTGTTCACGGCGGCGGCGCTCGGCTCGTCGACGACGAGACCCGCACCCTTCACGAACACCCGGGTCCTCGCGGCACCCAGGTCGACGGCGATGTGGCAGCGGCGCAACTGCTCCAGACTGACGGTCATGGCAGATCCTCCCGAGAGCACAGACCGTACGGACCGTCGGACGACGGTCCTGTCTCGCATCGTGCGATGGCCGCGGGCGGCGCGCGCGCTGGGCTGAGCCGGGCGGGGTGCGGCCGTACGGGTGGTCTTGGTCGCCTCGCGGGCCGCGCGGTTAGCATCCCGTGTGACGCATACGCCCCCGGAAGAAGACGAAGCCGAAGGCCCCCGGACACCCGAAGCCGACAGCAACCCCCCGATACCCCCGCTCCCAGTGGAGCCCCACGGGCCCGTCGCGAAAAGGCGGATACTCGCCGATCTGACGCCTTTGCGTACGTCCGTCGACTACCGCCGCCTCTGGGCCGGCAACACGATCTCCTGGATCGGCCAGGCGATGACCTCCCTCGCGGTCTCCCTCCAGGTCTACGACATCACGCACTCCAGCTTCTCGGTGGGCCTCGTCGGGCTGTTCTCCCTGGTGCCGCTGATCGTGTTCGGTCTGTACGGGGGCGCGATCGCGGACACGGTGGACCGGCGGAAGCTGGGCCTGTACTCGGCGCTCGGCTCCTGCGCGCTGTCGATCGCGCTGGCGGCGGGCGCGTTCGCGGGCTTCCACCACGTGTGGTTCCTGTACTCCGTGGTCGCGCTGCAGGCGGTCTGCGGGGCGCTGAACTCGCCGGCGCGTACGTCGATGATCCCGCGGCTCCTGCCACCGGAGCAGCTGCCCGCGGCCAACGCCCTGTCGTCGATCACGACGACCGGGGGCATGATGCTCGGCCCCATGCTGGGCGGTCTCATCGTCGGCCTGTGGGGCTATCAGGCGGCGTACGCGGTGGACGCGGTGGCCTTCAGCGCTTCCCTGTACGCGATGTGGCGGCTGCCCGCGATGCGGCCGGAGGGGGGCGGGGCCGGGGCCAAGCGGGCCTCGGTCCTCGACGGGCTGCGGTTTCTCGCCACCCGGCCGAACCTGCGGATGACGTTCTTCACGGACATGTGCGCGATGGTGCTCGCGCATCCGCGTGCGCTGTTCCCCGCCGTGGCGGTGGCCTGGTTCGGGGGCGACGCGACGACGGTGGGCCTGCTGGTCGCGGCGCCCGCGGTGGGGGCGCTGCTCGGGAGTGTCTTCTCCGGGTGGATCGGGCGGATCCGGCGGCACGGGCTCGCGATCCTGCTGTCGGTGGCGGGGTGGGGGACGGCCGTCGCCGTCTTCGGACTGACGCGCGAGCTGTGGCTGGGGCTGCTCTTCCTGGCGCTCGCCGGGTGCGCGGACACCATCTCGATGGTCTTCCGCAGCACGATGCTGCAGGCGGCGGTGCCGGACGAGATGCGGGGGCGCCTGCAGGGGGTCTTCATCGTGGTGGTCGCGGGCGGGCCCCGGCTGGGGGACTTCGTGGCGGGGACGGTGGGGGATGTGGCCTCGCCGGTGCTCGCGGTCACGGGCGGCGGGGTCGCGTGTGTCGTCGCCGTGGGGTTGCTCGCGCTCAAGTGGCGGGGGTTTGCGCGGTACGACGCGAAGGCGCCGGAGGCGTGAGGGGCCCCGGGCGGGGTCAGGTGCCGCGGACCGCGTCGACCAGGGAGGCGAGCGAGTCCACCGTCTGCTCGCAGCCGTCCGCCTGGAGCCGGCGATGGGACTGCTCGTCGCGCCGGTAGCCGATGAACGGGAGCCCGATCTGCCGTGCGGCGAGCAGCTCCGCCGCGGATGAGCCGACCATCACGCACTGCCCCGGCTCGGCTTCCAGTGCCTGGAGCGCACGGTGCAGACAGTCGGGGTCCGGCAGCAGGGGAGAGCCCGTGCGGCGGCCGTGCGTGCCCCCGGGGACCCTGGCGGCCAGGCCGTGCCTGGTGAGCAGCTCCGCCATGACGTCGGAGTCGCAGTCCCCGGCGACCGCGACGGCCATGCCCCGTTCCGAGAGGGCGTTCAGGAGCGCGGGGATGCGCGGGGTCGGCCGGGCGTTCTTCAGGCCATGCTGTTCGATGTTCCGGAGCCGGGTGCGGAGTTCACCGGCGGACGCGTGGTCCTGATGGGCGCGGAGCAGGTCCATCGGGTGGACACCACCCTCGTACTCATTGAGCGCCCTGGACAGCGGTGGCCTGCCCTCAAGAGCGTCGTCGACGCCGCGGGCCTCCGTGAGGGTGCCCATCAGGTCGAGCACGGCCTCGCGGGCCCGCGAGGCCGGGAACAGCGGCACGACCGGGCCGTCGAAGCCGAGGATCACGGCGCTGCGGCCGGCGAACGGGGTGCTGAGGGAGGCCGTCGGCCGGGAGTCCGCGGGTGCCGTGACCTCGCAGTACCAGTCGTCGGACTGCGGGACCTGCGCGAAGCGGGCGTCGCTCATCCGGCCGGAGCGGACGAGGCGGTCGTGCAGGTCGTTGGAGACGATCACGACGGCGCGGCTGCCGGGGCGGTCGAAGACGGGCCGCAGTTCGGCGGGGAAGGCCGGGGCGGACACCGTGGGGTCCGGCTCGTGGGTAACGGTGACGCCGAGCCCGATGTGCGGCAACTCCGCGAGAGCGGCGGGGAGTTGCTGGAGGGCCGCGGTCAGTGCGTGCAGTACGTGGACCTCCGGGGCGACGGCCACGTCCCAGCCGCGCGGGCGGGGGAGCAGCTCGAAGCGGTCGGGGCCGATGCCGCCGGTGATGAGGAGGTGGGAGATCTCGCGGCCAAGACGGTGCAGGGTCTCCGACTGGGTGCCGGTGGGGTGGGTCAAGTACTCGAAGGTGAGGGTGGTCTTCGGGGGTGTGGGCTGGTCGTCCGGCAGTTCCCGGCTGACGCCGAGGTCGTTCAGCTGGGCGCTGGGGAGTTCCTCGTGGGGGGCGAGGACGTCGTCCTCTGTGTCGAACTCCCGGAGCAGGTCGGCCAGTTCGGCGGCGTCCTCGTCCGTGGAATCTCCGTCCCGGCCTTCCAGATCGCCCCACGTGCGCAGCAGGGACTGCCGCAGTTCGGCGATGGTGACGCGGGTGGCGAGGGCCGCCGGGCCGGGGACGTCGAGCAGGGGGGTGCCGCGCCAGAGTTCCAGGGCGGATCGGACGAGCTGCCGGGAGCGGGTGAAGTCGCCCGCGAAATAGGCGTCCTGGGCGTCCGCCGCGAGGCGCTGGCAGTGGAACAGGTCGACGCCGTCGGGGCCTGACGGCAGGGGCAGGGTGTAGCCCTCGTCCCCGGCGATCAAGGTCTCGGGGGCCAGCGTGTTGGCCAGGCGGTGCGCGCAGGCGCGGAGATCGCCTTCGGCGCGTTCGGGGGCGGAGGGGCCCCAGATTCCCTCCGTCAGCTCGGCGTACGGGACGGGGCGGCCGCGCTTGAGCAGGAGCATGCAGAGGAGGGCTTGCTCTTCGGGGGTTTCGATGGCGAGGGGGTGGCCTTGCCGGGTTACGCGGAGAGGGCCCAGGACGGAGTAGACGCAGTCGCCGGACCTGGGTGCGGCGAGCTGCTCAAGGAGGCGCAGGCCTGCTCCCCAGCGAGCCGGATCGGTCGAGTCCAGGTAGCCGACGGCCGACCTCAGCGTCTCGCCGCGCGCGAGGCGCGCGGTCCTCGGAGGCCGGGTCAACGCTCCCGGCGCTGTTGCTGCTTCGGCGCCTTCGCGCATCGCGCGCACGAGGAGACCCAGCGAGCGGAGGTCCGCCGAGCGGGTCTCGGGGGAGAAGGGGGCGAGCCTGAAGCCGCACAGCACCGGGCCTCGCCGCGAGAGCCGTACGTGGCTGGGGGAGAGGGCGCCATGGGCGATGCCGCCCGCGTGCAGCGCGGCGACGGTGCGGGCGATGGGCCGGATCAGCTCCACGAGGAGATCGTGGGGCAGCCCGTCGGGGTGATCGGCCAGCAGCTCCGCGAGGCTGCGGCCGTCGACGAACTCGACCACCAGGAACGGGACATCGTCGCGGGCGACGTAGTCCCGGACGGTCGCCACATGCGTGTGCCGGAACCGGAAAAGCTCCTCTGCGGCCTGCGTGAAGTGCCGCCGGGGCCACCGGGGGAAGCGCTGCACCACAAGGGCCCGCCCCTCCTCCCGTGTGTCCTGCGCGAGCCAGCTGCTCTCTCCGAGCCGCTCCATCAGCCGGTATCGCCCCCCGACCAGCTCCGAACGCCCGGCCCCGCCCCCCAACTGCCGCACGCTCTCCGGAGTGACCGTCGCAAACGGCTCCCCCGCAGGAGCCCGGCCCTCGGCGCCCCCGCCGGCGGAAGGCGCCACCGCCCGCAGCTCCCCGGGCGCCACCCCCGCCCGCTCGTCGATCAACCCGCCCACCCGGGCCAGCAGCTCCCGCGTACGCCCCCGCGCGGTCCTCGGCAGCGTACGGAGCAGCAACTCGCGTACGCCGTGGCGGAATTCATACGCCCCGGCGCCCGCGCCCGAGGAAAGCATGCCGCTCAGGATCACCTCCGCCAGGTGCTGTGGGCGTGGGCGTTCCTCCACCGCCGCCTGGACCAGGCGCATCACCGGCAGTTGTGGCTCGCCCACCGCCAAGTGGCCCGCGAGGCGGAAGGCCTCGGGGGAGGCCGTGGAGCGGAAGCGGAGTACCAGGTCCTCAGGGGTGAGGTCGCCGACGGCCTCGGCCTCGGGCTCCGGGGCAGGCGGGGTATGCCTCAACCAGGCCACCGAGCCCGGGAGTTGGCTGCCGCCCGCGTCCGCCACCAGTGATGCCCAGTGAGACAGCCACGTCGGCGACGGCTCCAGTACCGGGATCGGCGTCGCGCCAGAGGGTGGGGGCGCGGAGGCCGTCCCGTACGGCGTGAAGGTCAGGGCGGCGGAGGGGGACGCCGGGTGCGGGGCGGAGAGGGTGCCCGGGGTCGTGGGGAGGGCCGTGGTGCGCCAGAGGCGTTCCGGGAGTGGCTGGAGCAGGGCCAGCGGCAGCCGGGAGGCCCAGCGGTGGAGGGTGCGGTACCAGAGGGTGCCCGCGGGGCCTTCGCGCCACTGCGGGCCCATGCAGTCGCTGATCAGGAGGACGACCGTGCGGCCCGTCGCGGGCGCGTGCGCGGCCTGCGGCGGGAGCTTGCCGTCCGGTGTCGCGCGGTGCAGCTCCACCGTGCGGAAGATGCCGGACTGGGCGAGGACGGTGTGCAGTTCGTGGATCAGGGGGCGCCAGATCGGCATCGTCGGGCCCGCGTCGTACACCAGGCAGAGGCGCAGCCAGCGCTCATCGGCGGGGCGGAGCACCGGAAGCCAGCCGCGCGGATGTCCGCCGATGCGGGCGATGCGGTGGGCCGTCGCCTCCTCGTCGATGACCTGCCCGACGGGGGAGGGGACCCGGCGTTTGAGGGGGCGCAGGGCGCGTTGCAGGGCGAGGGGGTGCGTCACCATCGGGGGGACGGGAACGCGGAGGGGTGTGTGGTCCGAGGCGGCTTCCGGTGCGCTGTCCGCCCCGGGGGCCGGGGCTGGACCGCCGTTGCCCGTCGGGGCCGGAAGCCGCAGCGGCACCCGTTCGTCCGGAGGAGTGGTGCGTTCAGCGGGTGCCTCGCTCGGTGGTGACACGCGCGTCGGCTGTGGCGTGGACGGCGTCGGATGCGATACGTCGTCGGCGGCATCCGGCGGCGCGACCTCGGCGCCGCCCATCTGCCGTGCCAGCCACACCAGTTCGGCCAGCTCGATCGACGTCGGCCGGGAGCCGTCCGCCGTCCGGGAGAGGAGATCGGCCAGCCTGGCGAAGGGCCCCCGGTCCCGGGGCTCGTCAGTGGGCATCGGGGCCCGGATCCGCCGACTGCGTCAGATACGGCATGAGCTGCCGCGCGAGGTCGTCGCGCGATGCGGCGTCGACGCCCGCAGCGCCGGTCAGATAGATGGCGTTGAGCAGCTGGTCGGTGGCGAGTTCGCCGCCGGTGCCGCGCTCGAGGAAGCGGGCGATGAGGGAACGGGCGTAGGCGTCGGGCTCGCCCAGGTGGGCGCGGACGATCTCCTCCAGATGCTCGTCCCGCGGCTGGCGGAGGCGCAGCGTGACGCAGCGGCGCAGGAAGGCGGGCGGGAACTCGCGCTCGCCGTTGCTGGTGAGGACGACGAAGGGGAAGGCCCGGCAGCGTACCCGGCCGCGCTCGACCGTCACCGGGTCGTCGGAGCCGTCGGTCAGCAGGTCGGCCTTCGGGGTGTGCTTGGCGATGCGGACCAGTTCGGGGATCTCGTACTGGCCCTCCTCCAGGATGTTCAGGAGGTCGTTGGGCAGGTCGAGGTCGCTCTTGTCGATCTCGTCGATGAGCAGGGCGCGGGGGCGGTCGTAGGGGAGCAGCGCGGTGCCGAGCGGGCCGAGGCGGAGGTGGTCCTCGACGCCCGCGCCGGAACGGCGCTCCTCGGCGCCGACGCCGCGGGAGCGGCCGTGCCGCGGCTCCCGTGCGGCCTGGTCCTTCGCCGCGTACAGGCGGGAGAGCGGGTCGTACTGATAGAGGCCGTCGTGCAGCGCGCTGCGGCTCGTGATGTTCCAGCGGAGGACCGGGCCGAGGCCGAGCTCCCGTGCCACCGCGTACGCGAGGCTCGACTTGCCGCTGCCGGGCGGGCCCGTCACCAGGAGCGGGCGCCTCAAGTACAGGGCGGCGTTGACGAGTTGGACGCAGGTGTCCGTGGCGCGGTACGTGTGCGCACGGTGCACGCGGTCCGGGGAGGTCGCCGAGCCGTCGTCCGTGGGGGTCGCGAGGACCGGGCCGCCGTCGAAGGCGCGCCAGGGCGGGGGCGGAGGCAGCTCGGTGATCCCGTCGTGGGGCTCGTTCGTGCCGGTGTAGACGGGCCACAGGGACATGGTCTGGGTTCTCCGGTTTCGTACGTCGGTGTATTCGTACGGCGTGCTCACGGTTCTGTACGGCGGGCTCACGGTTTCGTACGGCGGCTCAGGCGACGGGGGAGTTGCGGTGGGCGGCGGGTGCGTCGGGGAAACAGCGCGGGTCGTCCCAGAGGAGCTGCACGTCCCGCGCCCAGTGTCGTTCCGGCTCGTCCGCCGCCTCGGCGGACTCGCGCAACGCCAGTATGGTGCGCGGCAGTTCGGCGGGTGAAGTTCCGTCCACATGGGCCGCGATGCGGTCGAGGAACTCCGAACCGGGGCAGCCGGCGTCCGCCGGGCCGTGGCCGTCGGCGCCGTCGCAGCCCGTGCGGGGCCACAGCAGCACCGGCACGGGGGCGGTCAGCGAGACGTCGAAGTGCGTGACGTCGGCGCCCGGTCCGGTGCGGTCGGCCGGGGGCGGTGCCCCGAACCCCGCGAGGTCCGCGCCGTCCCGCCGCAGCCGGAAGCGCAGCTTGTTCGGCTTCTCCTGGGTGCCGCACTCGACGCGGTGCAGGGAGGCTGCCGGGCGGCCGTCCAAGTGCTCCCATTTGCGGGCCAGTTGATGTCGCAGGCCGCCCTTGCGGCGGGACCGCTCGGTGACGACCAGCGGGTAGGAGCAGCCGAGCGGCGTCGGGTCGTCGGCGCCGCACTCCCACCGGGCCACCGGCCAGTTGAGCAGCGCGCGGGGCAGCACGAACGCCAGCAACTCGTCCGTACCGGGGGCGAGATGGGAGAAGGCGTCGTCGACACGCTCCTGGACGTAGGTCCGCACGCTGCCGGAGGCCAGGGTGTCCGAGCCGACGGGATGGCGGTGACCCTCGCGGTACGCGGAGACCTCGACCAGGAGCTGGTCGTCGCCCGCGCCGCTGTGGTCGATCTCGACGAGGATCGGGGACCAGTCCGGCGGCGCACCGGACGGGGCCGTGGACCGGGGTGCGTCGAGCAGCCCGGTGAGCCGGTCGGCCAGGCGGGTCAGCGCTTCCGGCTCCTCGACCTCGGAGAGCACGTACCAGGCCGCCGACCACAGCGAGCCGAAGCCGCCGCGCGGCACGGGCGGGCCGAAGGGGCCCACCGCGTCGTTGTACAGCCGCTCCGGGTCGACCGCCGGGCCGCTGCCTGCCGCGCGCTCCACCAGCTCGCGAAGCCGCTCCTTCGCCGCCCGGTGGTGGCCGGGGGTCGGGATGAGGTCGCCGAGCGGCGCCCAGTAGCGGGCCATGACGGAGGTGGGCAGCATCCTGCCGTTGCGTACGCCGGTGGAGGCGCGGGCGGCGGCCGACACCATGCCCACCACGCGGTTGCTGTCCGCGAGGGTCACCGCCGCGCCGCTGAACCCCGGTGCGAGGGGCTGCCCGTGGGCGCTCCACGCCTCCAGCTGCACCCACTCGTCGGCGATCAACTGGGCGGCGGTGGCCCGGTATTCGGCGATGGTGCCCTCCGGATAGCCCTTGGGGAAGCCGTACACGAGGAGTCTGGGCCGGGGTTCGGCGTACGCGTCGTCGGGCGCCGCGAACTCGGCGGGCCGCACCGGCACGGGGTGCGCGAGCTCCAGGACGGCGAGGTCACCCGGATCGGCGCCCGCCCCGTCCCACCCGCCGTGCGCACCGACGGCCGCGGACACCTCGCCGAGGTCCCCGCGGTGCGGAAAGGAAACGGTGACCGCCGCCCGGCCGCTGCCCCGCACGACATGCGCACAGGTCAGCACATGCCGCTCGGACACCAGGAACCCGGCCCCGACCTCGCCGCCGCAGACGATCCGGGCATGCCACGATGCGCTGCTCATGAGGTGGCGGTGGCCTCCGGGGGCAGGTCTGCCGGGGGATCGGCGACGGGCGCCGGGGACCGGCCGGGCGTCCATGCCAGGCGCACCACCAGATGGCCCTCCGCCGTGCCCTTCACGATCACCGCGCCGGCCTCCGCCGTCATCCGGACCCCGAACTCGATCTCCACCGAGTCGGGGCGCAGGCTGCCGTCCCGGAACACCCGCAGCGCGGACTCCGCGGCCGCTCGCGCCCCGGCCAGTGAGCCCTCGAAGGTGCGGGCCGCCTGCGCGGGTCCTTCGCCGTGGCGCGAGATGAGGTGGGAGCCGTGCAGGTCGTCCACGTCGGCCATGACGACGCGTGCGCCGTCATCGGTCCTGAACTCCACCAGATCGTCCATCACTGCCCCCGTCGAACCCCGCGCACCACGTGCCGCACATCCTGACTGTCTGCCGACTGCATTGTCACGGAAGGTGCTCGTCGCTGTCAGCCGTCTTCCGGGCAACGGCCTGAGACAGGTGTGGCTGGCGGGAAGGTGCCCTGGCGGCTTCCCGCCAGGACCGGTCAACACCCCCGCAACACAAGCCCCCTGACACTCGTCGCAGCACCCGGGAACCACCCCCGCCCGGGTCCGACGAAGAGAGGGCACCCATGACCAGAGCACCCGCGTGGCGAAGAGCGAGGCTGCTGCCGGCCTTCGGGCTCGCGTTCGCCCTGCTCCCGGCAGGGCAGGCCGCCACCGCGGCCCCTTCCGACGCGCCGCAGGGACGGGCCGCACACGCCGCCCGCGCCGCCCACACCGTCACCCTGGTGACCGGCGACAAGGTCACCGTCACGGAACTCGGCGGCGGCAAGAAGACCGTCACCGTCGACCGGCCAGAAGGGGCCACCGGAGCCGTCCGGAGCGAGATATCGGGCGGCCGCATCACCGTCGTACCGGACGAGGCGCGGCCCTACCTGAACGCGGGGACCCTCGACGAGCGGCTCTTCGACGTCACGGAGCTGATCCGGCAGGGGCTCGCCGGGAAGAAGGCGGGCGCCGCCCTGCCGCTGATCGTGACGTACGACAAGAAGGCGCGTGCCGCGGGCCAGGAAGTGCCGCGCGGTGCCGACAAGGTGCGGTCGCTGCCGAGCGTCGGCGGCGTCGCGGTGAAGGCGGACGCGCCCGGTGACTTCTGGCGGGCGGTGGCGCCGGACGCCACCAAGTCAGCGCGTACGAAGGGTGGTTCGGGCGGTGCTCTCGCCGACGGCATCGGGAAGATCTGGCTCGACGGCCGCGTCGAGGCCGACATGGCGCAGAGCAACGAGCAGATCGGCACCCCCAAGGCCTGGGAGGCGGGGCTCACCGGCAAGGGCGTGAAGGTCGCCGTCCTCGACACCGGGGTCGACATCTCCCACCCCGGTCTCAAGGACCGTGTCGACGCCACCAAGAGTTTCATCCCGGGCGAGGAGGTCGCCGACCGCAACGGCCACGGCACCCATGTGACCTCGACCGTCGGCGGCAGCGGCGCCGGTTCCGACGGCGACAAGGAGAAGGGCGTCGCGCCCGGCGCCGCCCTCTCCGTCGGCAAGGTGCTCAGCGACGCGGGCTCGGGCAGCGAGTCGCAGATCATCGCGGGCATGGAGTGGGCGGCCAAGGACGTCGGCGCCAAGGTCGTGTCGATGAGCCTCGGTTCGCAGGAGGCCAGCGACGGCACCGACCCGATGGCCGTCGCCGTCGACACGCTCTCCAAGGACACTGGCGCCCTCTTCGTCATCGCCGCGGGCAACACCGGCGCCCCCTCCTCGATCGGCTCGCCCGGCGCCGCCGACTCCGCGCTGACGGTCGGGGCCGTCGACTCCGCCGACAAGGCCGCGTACTTCACCAGCCAGGGCCCCCGCTTCGGCGACAACGCCCTCAAGCCCGATCTGTCGGCCCCCGGCGTGGACATCCTCGCCGCCCGTTCCCAACTCGTCGGCGGCGAGGGCTACTACACCGAGATGAGCGGTACGTCGATGGCGACCCCGCACATCGCGGGCGCCGCGGCCCTGCTCGCCGAGAAGCACCCCGACTGGAGCGGCGCGCGGCTCAAGGACGCGCTGATGTCGACGTCCGCGCGGCTCGACGCCTCGGCCTATGAGCTGGGCGCGGGCCGCGTCAGCGTGCCCGGCGCGATCGACGCCCGGATCACCGCGAGCGGCAGCGCCGACCTCGGCTTCTACTCCTGGCCGTACGGCGACAACAAGCCGGTCACGAGGACGCTCACGTACACCAACTCCTCAGACGCGGCGGTGGAGTTGACGCTCGCCGCCGAGGGTGCGGCGGAGGGTGTCGCGACGCTCGCCGACAAGACGCTCACCGTCCCCGCGCACGGCACCGCCTCGACCACGGTGACCGGTGACGGCGCGAAGGCGCCCGTCGGCAACACCAGCGGCCGCATCGTCGCGAGCGCCGCCGGGAAGCCGGTCGCGCACACCGCGTTCGGTCTGGTCAAGGAGGAGGAGCGGTACACGCTCACCGTCCGCGTCAAGGACCGTGACGGCGCCGCGACCGGGGCGGGCCTCGTGCTGCAGCGCCTCGCCGAGGGGGTCGACCCCTTCCAGGCGGAGGTCGGTGACTCCGGCACGCTGGAGCTGCGCCTGAAGCCGGGAACGTACGCCCTCTCCTCCTTCCTCGACGTGCGCGGCGCCGGCGGCAAGGACTCCCTCGGCCTCGGCTACCTCGCCGCGCCCGAGATCGTCCTCGACAAGGACCGCGAAGTCACCCTGGACGGACGGAAGTTGCGCGAGATCGGCGTGGACGTCGGCCGCCGCACGGAGACCCGTCAGCTCCTGATGGAGTACGACCGCAAGGCGAACGGCGCCGAGCTGATGGGCGCGGTCCAGGTTCCGGTCAAGTACGACAGCGTCTTCGCGGCGCCCACCGAGAAGGTGCGGCAGGGCAGCTTCGAGTACCGCACCGTCTGGCGCCTGGGCAAGCCCACCCTGGACGTGAAGGGCCTCGGCGAGGTCGTCGCGCAGCCCGGTGGCACCGTCACCGACGGCCGCAGCAAGCTGCCGCTCGTCGACGTGGGCGGCGGCACGGCCGCCGAGTACGCGGGCAAGGACGTCAAGGGCAAGGCCGTCGTCGCGCGCCGCTCGGCGGCGGCGACACCCGCCGACCTTGGGCAGGCCGCCCAGGACGCGGGCGCGAAGGCGCTGTTCGTGACGGACGACGTGCCGGGGCGGCTCAACGCCTGGTTCGGCACGGACGACAACGCGGACCGGCCGCTGCAGATCGGCACGGTCGGCGCGGCGGACGGCGCACGGCTCATCGCGGCGGCGAAGGCGGGCAGGGCCGTGGAGACCACGGCGACATCCCGCACGCCGTACGTGTACGACGTGTCGGAGGGCCACAAGGGAGCGGTGCCGCGCGACCTGACGTACGAGCCGTCGAAGCGTGAACTCGCCGTCCTGGACACCAAGTTCCACGCGGTGAAGCCGGTGCCGGGCGGCGAGTTCCGCTACTCCCTGACGGACACCTTCGCGATCGGCTTCGGCTTCCAGGAGAAGATCGACTATCCCGTCGAGCGGACGGACCACGCGTCGACGGGGGCGGGCCAGCTGTGGCACGAGTCCGTGTCGGTCGGCCCCGGCGCCCTGGAGGAACGCGGCGGCCTCGTGAAGTACCGGGGCGGTCAGCGCGGGACGCTGAACTGGTTCAAGCCGGTGTGGCATCCGTGGCTGGGTACCGGGCTCGGCTGGGGGCAGCAACGGGCCGGGAACTCACTGGAGTTCAACGTCCCCGGGTGGGGCGACTCCGGGCCCGATCACACGGGGTTCGGCGACGTGTGGAACGACGACTCGATGACGCAGGTCAGTGCGGTGTACGCGGACGGGGAGCTGGTGGACCGGCGGCAGAGTTCGGGGGTCTATGTGTGGGACGCGGATCCCGCCGAGCGGACGTACAAGGTCGTGACGGACACGACGCTGGACCCGGGGCGGTGGCGGCTCGCGACGCAGGGCCACTCGGAGTGGACCTTCAAGTCGAAGGAGACCCCGGCCGACCGGAAGACGTTCCTTCCCCTGCTGAACCTCGGGTTCGACGTGGACACGGACCTCGCCGGGGACGTACCGGGTGGGCGGACCGTGGACGTCGGGATCTTCTCCGAGTACGTCAAGGGAGCGGTGGATGTCGGGACCATCGGCGGCGCCGAGCTGGAGGTGTCGTACGACGACGGCGTGAACTGGACGCAGGTCGCCCTGGACCGGGACGGCGAGAAGGCCGCCTGGGGTGGCGAGTTGAAGGTTCCTGGGTCTGCCGAGTTCATCTCGCTGCGGGCGTCGGCGAAGGATGACCGGGGTGGTTCGGTGACGCAGGAGATCGTTCGGGCGGTGGGGGTGAAGTAGGGGCGGGGGCCCTGCGGGGGCACGCACCCCGCAGGGCCTGCGCTTCCCCTGCACGGAGTCGTAATACAGGCGTTACGCCAGTGAAGGTGCTGTGTCACAGTGATCGTTGAGGCTGATGTTGCCGATTGCCCCGGTTTCTGGGGCTAGTTGGCGGCTCAACTAACGAATCCGGTCCTCCCCCCACAATCCGAACAGGATGGGACCACACTGATGACCCTTCAACTGCCCCTGGGGCCCGATCCACTCATGCCGGCCCCACCCCCCGGCGGCCACGTCCTGGCCGTAGGCTCGCCGGGGCCAAGCCGTGAACTGCTCACCCGGACGCTGAAGCTCACCGGGTACGAAGTCACCCATGCCGTACCCGGCGACGTACACCGTCAGGTCAGGCTCGCGCCGCCCGACGCGATCGTGGCCCTCGACGACGGCCCGGACGGGCGGCGCCTCGGCCCCGACGTCATACGGGAGGTGCGCGCCGACCCCGCCGGGCAGGCGCTTCCGCTGCTCATGGTCACCGGGGCCCGCACCCACGCCCCCGGCACCGTCGCCGATCTGCTGCAGAGCGGCGCCGACGACTGCCTGCCGGAGGCGTCCGACCCGCGTGAGCTGTCCGCGCGGATAGCGGCCAAGCTGCACCGCGTCCCGGTCCCGGTCGAGAACCTGCTGCGCGATCCGCGCACCGGCCTCTACTCGGGGCCGCACTTCATGGACGAGCTCGACCGCGAGCTCAGCCGCCCGCCGGCCGCCCGGCGCGGCGGTGTGCTCGCCGTCGTCGGCGTCGCCGAGATGGCCGCCCTGGAGTCGCGGCTCGGGCCGCGTGTGCGGCGCGAGGTCGCCGAGCGTCTCGCCGGTGTCGCCGAGAAGATGGGCGGCGTCTGCGACCGGCTCGGCTGGGACGAGGGCGGGCAGCTGCTCGTGCTGATGCCCGGTGTCGACGAGGAGACCGCGACGCGGAGCCTGCGGGAGTTCGCCGCGTCGGTGGCGGGCACCCGGTTCGTCGTCGCGGACGAGAACGTCCGGCTCACCCCCGCGATCGGCTGGACCCCGCTCGCCGAGTACGCCGACCACGGCAGGGCGGCCGAGCACGCGCGGGACGCCGTCTCCGAGGCCGTACGCCACCGGGACCTGCGCCCGGTGCGCTACGAGCCGTGGATGCGGGCGAGCGCCCCGACCCGCCACCGCCGAGCCCGCGCCGGGTTCCGGGTCCTGGTCACCTGGCTGACCCGGCTGATCTCCCCCGTGCTTCCCCTTGTGCTCGGCGTGGGCGTGCCGTTCGCGCTCTACCAGCAGGCGTACGAACTGGGCTGGGACGCGGCCGGGTTCGCCTACTGGGTGGTGGTGGCAGGGCTCGTGCTCTCCGCGCTGCTGATCATGCTGGAGTGCCTGTTCTCGCTGGACGCCACGCCGAGGCCCGACCGGGCAGGCTCGCCCTATCCGGCCGCCAGCGCCGTCATTGCCGCCTATCTGCCGAACGAGGCGGCGACGATCGTCGACACCGTCGAGTCGTTCCTGCGGCTCGACTACCCCGGCGAGCTGGAGATCGTCCTCGCGTACAACACACCGCATCCGCTGCCCGTCGAGGACACCCTGCGGGACATGGCGGCCGGCGACCCGCGCCTGGTGCTCCTGCCGGTCGTCGGCAGCACGTCCAAGGCGCAGAACATCAACGCCGCGGTGACGCGGGTGCACGGCGAGTTCGTCGGCATCTTCGATGCCGACCACCATCCCGCGCCGAACGCCTTCCGGCACGCGTGGGACTGGCTGTCCAACGGCTACGACGTCGTGCAGGGGCACTGCGTCGTACGCAACGGGGACAGCTCGTGGGTCGCCCAGACGGTCGGCGTCGAGTTCGAGACCATCTACGCCGTCAGCCATCCCGGCCGGACCCGGATGTACGGCTTCGGGGTCTTCGGCGGGTCGAACGGCTTCTGGCGCACGGACCTGCTCGCCAGGACCCGGATGCACGGCTCGATGCTCACCGAGGACATCGACTCGACGATGCGCGCCCTGAACGAGGGCGCCCGGATCGCCATGGACCGGACACTCATCTCGCGTGAGCTCGCGCCGACCCTGCTGCGGCCGCTGTGGAACCAGCGCTCGCGCTGGGCGCAGGGCTGGCTCCAGGTGTCGCTGCGGCATCTGTGGGGCGCGCTGCGCTCGCCGGTGTTCTCGCGGCGCCAGAAGACGGGCCTTTTCGTGCTGCTCGGCTGGCGTGAGGTGCAGCCGTGGCTGACGCTGCAGATCCTGCCGATCCTGGCGCACGCCGCCTGGCGCGCGGGCGGCGCGGACCGGCTGGACTGGGCGGTGCCGGTCTGCCTGATGGCGGCCGCCGTCACGATGTCCGCCGGGGTGGTGCAGGCCGCCTTCGCCTGGCGGCTCGCGGTGCCCGAACTGCGCCGCCGCAAGGCGTGGTTCTGGCGCTATCTGCTGGTGTCGACGTTCTTCTACAGCCACTTCAAGAACATGGTGGCGCGCCAGGCGCACCTGAAGGAGGCGCTCGGCGACCGGCAGTGGCGGGTCACGCCACGGGCGGCGGCGTCCGCGTCCGCGGCCGCGCCCGAGCCCGCGGGGCGGTCATGAGCGCCCTGACGGCCACCCGGCCCCGGACGCCGGCTCCCGCTCCACGCCCGTCCCGCGGCCGTGCGCTCGAACTCCAGGGATACCGCGGCCTCGCCGCCCTGAGCACGGTCCTCTTCCACGTATGGCAGGAGTGGTACACCTACGACGCGGCGGGCGCGCACCCGCCCGTCGACAGTCCCTGGCTGGGCGCGCTGGTCTCACTGGAGGTGATCGACCTCTTCTTCGTGATGTCCGCGTATCTGCTCACGCTGTCGTACGCCCGCGCCGCCATCGACGGCGGCACGATCCGCACCGGCCGGAGCTTCCTCTTCCGGCGGGCGATCCGCATCCTGCCGCTGTACTTCCTCGCGGTGCTCGTCGTCTGGGCCAGCCGCAATCCGACCCTGCCGGGGGACTGGCGGGACCTGGTCGAACACCTCACGTTCACGCACATCTTCGACCAGCAGCGGATCTTCTACACCCTCGGCCCCACCTGGTCCCTCTCCCTGGAGGTCGCCTTCTACCTGGCGCTCATCGCGCTCGGCCCGGTGGCGGTACGGGTGTGCCGGAGGCTTTCGACACGGCGGGCCCGTGTCGCGGTGTGCGCTTCGGGGTGCGCGGCGCTGTTCGTCCTGCCGGTGGTCTGGATCTCCGTCGCGCATTACGTCGTCGGGGTGCCGCACACCAACTGGCCGGTGTACTTCGGCCCGCAGGCCCGCTTCGGGGGCTTCGCGGCGGGCATGGCGCTCGCGGTGCTGCTCGTGGCGCTGGGCGAGCGGGGCAGGCTGAGCGCGCGGGCGACGGTGCCGCTCTCGGTGGGGGCGCTGGCGGGGCTCTACGCCCTGTCGTACCTCTCCGACCCGGAGAACTTCGCGCACACCTACTACCACCCGATCGCGTCCGTGCTGTGGTTCACGCTGCTCTACACCACGCTGCAGGTCAGGGCGGGTGAACAGGTGCGCTGGCACGGCGTGCTGCGGGCGCGCTGGGTGACGGCGGTCGGGCTCATCAGCTACAGCCTCTACATCTGGCACGAGCCGGTGATGCTGTGGCTCATCAAGTCCGGTCTGGTGCCGACGAGTCAGGCCGGTTTCCCGTTCGCTGCGCTGATCGTGCTCGCGGTCGCGCTGGCCGTCGGCACGGCGAGCTACTGGCTCATCGAGTATCCGGCGAGCCTGCTCGGCAAGGCGAAGGACGGCAAGGGCGGTGCGCGGGACTTCTATCCGGATCCGACGCGCTGAGTCCTGACGCGCTGACCGCTGACACGGCGATGCCGCCTCCCCGCGGGACGGGGGAGGCGGCATCGCTGTGCGAACTCCGGGTGACGTCAGTGATGAGGTTCATGGTGGTGCTTCTCCTTGTGGGACCTGCTCAGGTTTTCTTCGCATTTTCGGCATCGGATGCTGTACTGACGCCCCGTCAATCAGGGGGTTCGGCATGGAATTTCGCAGGACTGTGTACGTGGCGACGTTGGCTTCCGCGCTCCTGGCGACGGGCGCCGCTCCCGTCGGCGCCGCTTCCGCCGGCCGCGCGGCCTGCTCCCCGAGGGTGTCCGTCTCCGGCTACTCGGACGCCCTGAACGGGTACGCCGTCGACCCCGGCATGGGCCTGGTCGAGCTCGCGCCGGCCGGGGGCGGCCGCCTCCTCGTCCTGGAGCGCGGCTTCACACCGGACTTCGTGATCTCCGTGCGGCTGTACGTCGCCGAGGTGCGCGGCGCCGAGGAGACCGGCGCGGTGGAGCACCTGGACGGGAACACGCGCGTGATGCGCAAGACGCTCCTGGCCGATCTCACCGACTGCCCCTCCATGGGCGCACCCTCGAACCTGCCGCCCGGCAACAACCCGCTGATCGACAACATCGAGGGCATGGCGGTGACCGGACGCGGCGGTCACGGCGGGCTGCGGCTGCTGCTCGTCAGCGACGACAACGAACTCCCGCAGCAGATCACCCGCCTCTACAGCCTTCGGGTGAAGCTGCCGCCGCGCCGGTGAAGGAGCGGCCGCGCGGGGCGCGACGATGGGGGCATGGAGACCCAGCCGTTCCCCGTGCGCCGCGTGTACGACCCGCCGAACGAAGCCGATGGCGTACGCGTCCTGGTGGACCGCCTGTGGCCGCGAGGCGTCTCCAAGGAGCTCGCCGTCATCAGCGAATGGCCCAAGGAGGTCACGCCTTCCAGCGCGCTGCGCACGTGGTTCCATCAGCACCGGGACGAGTACGAGGAGTTCGCGCGCCGCTACCGCGCCGAGCTCGAAGGGCCGGAGCAGCAGGACGCGATCCTGCATCTGCGGGAGCTCGCGGACGCCGGGACGGTCACCCTGATCACCGCGGTGCGGGACCCGGAGCACAGCCATGTGCCCACGCTGCGGTCCGTGTTGCTGGAGGGGAAGGCCTGAGCCCCTGCGTCAGGAGCCGCCCAGGGTGAAGGACCGGTGCGCCTCGACGAAGTGGCGCTCGCCCGCCGCCGCACGCCCGGCGGGCGCGGAGACCCACAGGTCGTACATCTTGCCGCCCTCGTCCCAGCTCAGGTCGTAGGTGCGGCGCGGCCCGCCGTCACCGGCGCCGCCGTCCCAGGTGAACTCCCAGACGGCGGCGGGGTGGCCGTTGTGCGTGGTCTTGCGCACCGAGCCGTCGCGGTATCCGGGGTAGTCCGAAGGGCCGTCCTCGTGGGCCTGCTGCATCACCGCGAGGGGGCCGTCCGGGTCCAGGGGCTGGGGGTGGACGCCGATGCGGAAGGCGTTGTCCGCCGAGTTGTAGAAGACGCGGGGCGGTTCGTTGGAGCGGAGGAAGCCGGTGGGCGTCGCCATGCTGAACCCGGTCGGGTCGTCGACCGTCTGATACCCCGCGGGGGCGGGGTCCTCGGCGGGCTTGGAGGGGGTCTTCGTCCCGGCGGGGGTGGGTTTGGCGGTGCCGTCGGCGGAGGGCTTGGGGTCGATGGCCGGCTTCTTGCCGGGGCTCTTCGGCTTGTCGGGGTTCTTGGAGGGCTTCTTCGTCGGAGTCTTCGACGGCTTCGCGCTCCCCGGCTTCTCGCTCACCTCGTCGGCAGGCCCGCCGCTCCCCGTGGCGTCCGTCTTCGTGCTGCCGGAGTCGCCCCGCGTCATGACCCATGCGCCCGTGCCGCCCGCCGCGAGCGCGAGCACCAGGGCGCCGGCCAGGAGCGCCGTACGGATCCGGGGGCGTGCGGTGGGTGCGGGGGCGGCGCCGAGCACGATCGCGTCGTCGGACGGGGGCGGCGCCGCGGGTCTGCGGGCCACCGGGGTGCGGGGCACGGTCGGCATCCGCTCCTCCACGAGGAAGCCGCGCAGCGCCTGCTCGGCCTCGTCGGCGCCGAGCCGCTGTGCCGGATCCCGCTCAAGCAGTCCCCGTACGACAGGAGTCAGCGGACCGGCGGATTCCGGCACCTGGATCTCGTCCATCACGACGGCGTGCAGAACCCCCGCCACCGAGTCGCGATGGAACGGCGACTCGCCCTCCACGGCGGCGCAGAGCAGCACACCGAGGGACCACAGGTCGGACTCCGGGCCGGTGCGCTTGCCCGACATGCGCTCGGGCGCGGTGTATTCGGGTGAGCCGACGAACGCACCCGTCTCGGTCAGTGTCGTCTGCCCGTCGACCTGGGCGATCCCGAAGTCGGAGAGCACCACGCGCTCCGTGGCCGCTTCCAGGAGTACGTTCGCGGGCTTGAGGTCACGGTGCAGGACGCCCGCCGCGTGGGCGGCACGCAGCGCGGCGAGCAGCGCAAGACCGATCCGGGCGGCCTCGGCGGGCGGCACCGGGCCGTCCACGGCGATCCGGTCGGCGAGCGACCTGCCGTCGATCAGCTCCATCACCAGCCACGGCTGCCCGTCGTGCTGGACGACGTCGTGCAGGACCAGGATGCCAGGGTGCCTCACCTGCGCCACCGAGCGTGCCTCGCGCAGCGTGCGCTCGCGCCGGCTCTCGGCGTCGGCGGGCGAGAGGCCCGCGACGACGTGCAGCTCCTTCACCGCGACGGCGCGCCCCAGTAGTTCGTCCTTCGCCCGCCAGACCGTGCCCATGCCGCCGCGCCCGAGCGGTGTGGTGATGCGGTAGCGCCCCGCTATGAGATCCCCGTGACTTGCCATGGCCCGCATCATACGAACTCCCGTTGCAGATGGCGCAGTTGGGAGCTCTGATGGTGATGGTGCGGCTGTGCCGTGACCATGTGGTGAAGGGAAGTGAACGGCGCACGTGCCGCCGGGATGTGCCCCCGCACGCCGGATACGTGACGTGCCTGATCGCCTACTTTAGGTGACTTGAGCGGGCCGCGCAGGGAGCGGCCCGTGCGGCGGAGGGGATGTCACTCATGATGCGACGACGACGCATGGCCATGACTCTGGGGGCGATGGCGGCAGCGGCGACTCTGACACTCGGGATGTCGGGCTCGGCGTACGCCGCGGAAGGCGTCCTGACCATCAACGGCGCCGAATATGTCGACCCGAGCGGCTGCTACCCCGTCGACTGGTTCCCGTCATCGGTGACCAACCACACGGACGCGATCGCCGAGGTCCACAGCGGCCCCGGCTGCTCGGGTCCGGTCGAGTGGCTCGTCTACCCGGGCGAGACCTACTACACGGAAACGGCTCAGAGCGTCTTCATCCTCTGATTCCCCCTCTGAGCCCACCGACGGCACCGGCGCCCTGCCCCCACGGGGCGCCGTGTGTCTCCGCTTTCCTGATCACGCGCTTACCGGGCGCGCGATAGGAAGACCGGATGCACCGGACGCCAGCTCCCCAACTCCCGCCCGTCTGCGGCCCCGAGGGCCCGATCAGGGCCGCCGCCCCGGCGCCCGTCACCGCGCCCCGCGCGGTGCTCTTCGACTTCTCCGGGACGCTCTTCCAGATCGCTCCGTACGCCGACCGCATCCGCGCCGCACTGCCGGACCCGGTGGACGAGCCCACGATGGACGCCATCCTCACCGCCCTGGAGGAGGGCCTCGCGGACCCGGCGGTCATCGCGGCACAGCACGCCCGCGACGTCTCGCCCGAGGCCCACCGCCACGCGTTCACCACCTGGTACGCCTCCGCCCAGGCCCTCGCGCCGCACGCCGGCACCCTCTACGAGCAACTCCGCTCCCCGGACTGCTGGTTGCCGTACGCGGACGCCGAGCGCACCCTGGCCGCGCTCGCCTCGCGGGGCATCGTGCTCGGCATCGTCAGCGACGTGGGCTGGGATCTGCGGGCCACGTTCGCCCGGCACGGCCTCGACGGCTACTTCTCGAGCTGGGTCCACTCGTACGAACACGGCACGGAGAAGCCGGACCCGCTCCTCTTCGGCCACGCCTGCGCGGAACTCGGCGTGGCCCCAGCCGACACCCTGATGGTCGGCGACCACCCCGCCAAGGACGGCGGCGCGGCGGGCGCGGGCCTGCGGTCCTATGTGCTGCCGGGCGGGGCGGCGCCGGGGTCCGTGCGGGGGCTCGGTGCCGTGCTCAAGCTCGTGGCTGCGGCTCACTGATCCCGGCGGTGCACCGCCGTCACCGCGACGACGGCGGCCGCCAGGGGCCACGCCGCGTAGTGCCCGCGACCGGGGGCAACTGGTGGTCATCGCCTACGAGGCGGGCCTGGTCGGAACACCCCGGTGACCTGCGCATGGGCGTTGTCGGGCGCACGTCGAGCGATTGCTAGCCTGCGGTGCGCACAACCGACCCCAGGAGGCCTCCGTGTCACCCGACCGCCCCACGATCGCGCTGGTCACCAGCAGCATCCAGCTGGAGACCGGCATCGACCGTGATCTCCCCGAGCTTGCGCGCTCGCTCGGAGAGGCGGGGGCTGACGTGGCCACCGTGACCTGGGACGACCCCCGGGTCGACTGGGAGCGGTTCGACCTCGTCGTCATCCGGTCCACCTGGGACTACAGCTGGCGCGGCGCCGAGTTCCTGGCCTGGGCGGGACGCGTCGCGCGGCTCACCGTCCTCGCCAATCCGGCGTCCGTGGTGCGGTGGAACACCGACAAGCGGTACCTGGGGGAGCTCGCGGACGCGGGGGTCCCCGTCGTGCCCACCCGGTTTCTGGCGGCCGGTGACCCGATCGAGTTCCCGGACGGCGGCGGCGAGTTCGTCGTGAAGCCGACGTCGGGGGCCGGTGCGCGTCTCGCGGCCCGGTACGGGGCGGGCGAGCACGAGGCCGCGTCGAAGCATGTCGCGAAGATGCACGAGGACGGGTTCACCGCGATCGTGCAGCCGTATATGCCCCGCATAGACGAGACCGGCGAGCGTGCGCTCGTCTTTGTCGGCGGGCGGTTCCTGCACGCCGTCCAGAAGGGTGCGGTGCTTGCGCCGGGGGCGGCCTATGACGATGAGAAGATGCCGCACCCCGATCTGCGCACGTGGGTGCCTACCGCTGCTGAACTCGACGTTGCCGAGCGGGCGTTGGCCGCGGTGCCGGGCGCGCCCGAGCTGCTTTACGCCCGGGTGGACCTCGTCGACGACGCGGCCGGGAACCCCTGCGTCATGGAGCTTGAACTCGTCGAGCCGAACCTCTTCATCGACCTGCATCCGGGCTCGCTGGCAGCGGTGACGGAGGAGATCCTGACCGCCGCGAGTTAATCGGGTGGACGTGGTGCGTGCGGCGTGATTAGCCTGCCGCCATGTCCAGTCCTGAGTCCGACAGACTCTAGCCACCGGCCCGGCATGTCCGGTGGCTGAGCATCTCTGTGGCCCTTCCGGCCCTGGAGCTCCGCCGTCGTGGACTGACATCCCCTTCCCTTTCTGCGGAGCTTCTTCATGCCCTTTGCCATCTACATGCTCGGACTTGCCGTTTTCGCGCAAGGCACCTCCGAGTTCATGCTCTCGGGTCTCGGCCCCGACATCGCCGCCGATCTGAACGTGTCCCTGTCCGCCGCGGGCACCCTCACCTCGGCCTTCGCCGTGGGGATGGTCGTCGGTGCCCCGCTGATGGCCGTCCTCAGCCGCCGCCGGCCGCGCCGGAACGCGCTGCTCGGCTTTCTCGTGACCTTTCTGCTCGTCCATGTCGTCGGGGCGCTGACCAGCAGCTTCGCGGTGCTGCTCGCGACGCGTGTCGTCGGTGCGCTCGCCAACGCGGGATTCCTCGCCGTGGCGCTCGTCGCCGCCACCGGCATGGTCGCGCCGGACGCCAAGGGGCGGGCCACCTCCGTCCTGCTCGGCGGGGTCACCATCGCGTGCGTCGCGGGCGTGCCCGGCGGTGCGCTGCTCGGGCAGTACTGGGGGTGGCGGTCGGCGTTCTGGGCGGTGGCGCTGGTCTCGGTGCCCGCCGTCGTCGCCATCCTGCGGTCCGTGCCCGCCGGCGCCCCCGACACGGCCGGGACCGACGCGCGCGGGGAGCTGCGGTCGCTGCGCGCGCCGCGGCTCCTGGTGACGCTGCTCCTGGCGGCGCTGGTGAACGGCGCCACCTTCTGTACGTTCACCTACCTCGCGCCGCTGGTCACCAACGTCACCGGTTTCGCGGAGAGTCGGGTGCCCGTGCTGCTCGCGCTGTTCGGCGTGGGGTCGTTCGTCGGGGTCACCCTCGCGGGGCGGTTCGCGGACGTGCGGCCCGTCCCCTTCCTCCTCTGCGGCGCGCTCGCGCTGCTCGCGGGCTGGGTGCTCTTCGCGCTGACCGCGGGGAACCCGGTGGCCGCGGTCCTGCTCGTCCTCGTCCAGGGCGGGCTGTCCTTCGGCGTCGGCTCGGCGCTGATCACCCAGGTGCTGTACGCCGCGACCGGCGCCCCCACGCTGGCGGGCGGCTTCGCCACGGCCGCGCTCAACGTGGGTGCCGCGATCGGACCGGTGGGCGGCGGACTCGCCCTGGGCGCGGGGCTCGGCTACCGCTCGCCGCTGTGGGTCAGCGCGCTGCTGGTGGCGTCGGCCCTCGCGGTGGCACTCCTCAGGCCTCAGGCGCCGTCCGGGAACGACACCCGCTGGAGCAGCCCCCAGGTGAACTCCGCGACGCAGCGCCGTGGTTGACCCGAACCGTCGGGAGCAGTGAAGACGAGCCGCCAGCGTGTCGGTGCCGTTCCCTCCATCGGGCGGGCCGGGGCGAACGCGCGGGCGGCCTCGTCGACCGTGCACGACCAGGGGGTGAGGTCGTCCACCGTACGCAGTTCGGGTCCGGGGGTGCCCGGAGCCCGGACCAGCCACTCGTTCCACGCGGCGCCGTTCGGTGCGAGCAGCACCTCGAAACGCAGGGTGGGCCAGAGCGGCACCGGCCACAGCAGGGCCTCGCACTCCAGGTCGCCGATGCGGCGGGGCACGGTGGCGGCCGGTGGGCCGAGCACCGAGCGGTATCGGGAGGCCGAGCCCCGTGCGCGAGGGGAGCGGGTCATCGCCTGCCAGCGGCGGTTGGCCTCGCGCATGTCCGCGATGGAGACGCCGAGCTCGTGGCGGGCGTCCTCCACCAGGTCCGGGTTGTGGTCGGCCATGCGGCGCAACAGGACCAGCTGGAAGTCGAGCGGCGTGAACGGGCCGGGCTTCGGCGAGGAGGCGGAGGCGGAGCTAGCGGACATGGGCTCCATGGTCGCGCACCGCGGCGCCTCCCGGGCGGCGGCCGCGGGGAAGGAAGAGCACCGAGTTGACGTACCGGGGGTGCCGGGGCGTGAGGGCTCTGCGCAGCAGTCCCTGCGACACGACGTACGCCGTGTCGTGCTGGTGCGCCTCCAGGTCGAAGCCCGCCAGCGGCAGCCAGGTGTCGTGCGGCAGGACCCAGCCCTGGTAGCCGTGGTGCCGGGTGAGCAGGTCGACGATCGGGGTGATCGGCTGGATACGGGACTCCAGTTCGATGAAGAGCGCCGGGCGGTCGCGGGCGAGCAGATCGTGCGCGCCGCGAAGGACCTGGAGTTCGTTGCCGTCCACGTCGATCTTGATGAAGTCGACGTCGCGCAGGCCGAGTCCGTCGAGCGTCAGGCAGGGTACGTCGACCGCCTTCGCGTGGATGTCCCTGCGGATGAGCGAGGAGACACCCCGGTCGCCCCGGTCGCCGCGCGGCAGCCAGAGGCGCGCCGTGCCGGGACGGTCGGTGGCCGCGGCCTGGATCACCCGGACGTTGCCGGGCGTGGAGTCCTCCAGGAGGCGGGCCAGATGCGGCACCGGCTCCACGGTCACCACGCGGCGCGCGCGGGACGCCAGGCGCCGCGACCACGGGCCGTACCAGCCGCCGACGTCGACCGCCGTGGAGCAGCCGCGCGGGCAGAGGTCGCCGAGCCGGGCGAGCTCCGGTTCGAAGCGGGGGTAGACGAGCCGGGCCAGGGCACCGATCAGCCGGGCGGGGAGGTGCGGGGCGAGGCGGGCGGCGACGGTCTTGTGGGGCCCCGCCGCAGTCTTGTCGGGCCCCGTCACGGCGAGATCCGCTTCAGGAGCTGCTCGTGCTCGTCCTCCGGTATCTGCTCGCCGGAGGAGGGGAGGAGCTGCGGTATGCCGTCGATGATCGGGTAGCGGCGGCGCAGCCGCGGGTTGTAGAGGACCTCTTCCGGCACGAGGGGTTCCTCGGGCTCAAGGAGGTGCAGCGGGCCCTTGTCCAGCGGGCACGCGAGGATCTTGAGGAGTGGGTCTTCGGGGTTCATCAGCTGGTCAGCTCCTTGGTGGGGGTGGGGGGTTGGGCAGGCGGATCGGGTCGGGGGTCGTGCTTGGGCATGGCGAGCAGCACGGACACCGCGAGCGCCGTGCCCGCGATGCGCAGGGCGAGCCGCAGCGGTTCCTCCGGCAGCGGCTCGCCGAAGGCCAGGGTCCCGAGCACGGCGGTGAACAGCGCGGTGACCGTCGTGCACACGGGCACGATGAGCGAGGCCCGGCAGCGCTGCAGCGCCGCCTGCGACATGACCAGGCCGAACACGCCGGTGAAGAGCAGGAGATACGGATACGGGGAGCCCAGCAGATCGAGCAGCGCCGAGCCGAGCCCCTCCGTCGTCAGATAGCTGGAGACGCCCTTGATGGCGAGCGAGCTCACGCCGTAGAGCAGCCCGACGGCCACCCCGTACTCGACGCCGGTCGTCGGAAGCCGGTGCCGGTGCCTGGCCCGGCGCTCGGCCGATCCGTACAGCAGGACCCCCGCCGCGAGCGAGGGCAGACAGACGGCGAGGACCAGCGGCACGGGCGCGCTGCGGCTGACCGTGTCCGAGCCCTCCCGCAGCGAAAGCACCACCATGAGCAGCGCGGCCAGGATGGCCCCGACGGCGTACCGCTCGCGCCCGGAGGTCTGCTCGCCGAGCAGCTTGGCGGAGAGCAGCAGCAGAAGGACGAGTCCGGATACGAAGATGCCCTGCGCGGCGGCGATCGGCAGCGTCCGGTAGACGGCGAGCTGCGCGCCGAACCCGGCGGCGAGCGCCAGCGATCCGCCGATCCACAGCGGGCTGCTGATCACCTGCTTCAGGAGCCGCGCCGGGCTTCGCACGCTGACGGACGGCATCGAAGTCAGGGCCCGCTTCTCCAGGACGAACCCGGTGCTGTAGAGCACGTTCGCCAGCAGAGCGGCGGCCACACCCCACCACATGGCTCTAAGTCCTTCGGGCGTGCAGCAGCAGGATCGACGAGGCGCTCGGCACCGCGCAGGCGAGCCGGTCCAGGGCGCGCAGTGGTCGTGGTACGCCGTGGAAGGGCGCGCCCGCGACGCGGACGACGTCGAAGCCGGACGCGGCGACGAACTCCCGCAGGGCGCGCGCGGTGTAGAGCCGCAGATGCCCGACGACCTCGGTGCCGGGGCGGCCGTGGATGCCGCGCAGGCTCACCTCGGAGAAGACGGGCTGCACCCCGGCGAGCAGCAGCCCGCGGTTGTACCAGGCGGCGAGGTTCGGCGTGGACAGCATCAGATGGCCGCCCGGCCTGAGGACTCTGCGCAACTCGTCGAGCGCGCTGTCGGGGTCCACGAGATGCTCGATGACCTCGCTGAACAGCACGGCGTCGGCCGAGCCGTCCGCGAACGGAAGCCCGCCGTCGGTGAGTTCACCGCGTACGACGTACGAGAGATGGGAGTGGGCGCGCTTGAGGGCGTCCTGGGACCAGTCGACGCCGATGACGCGGTGCCCCGCGAGGAACGGTGCAGCGGCCGCCGCCGCGGTGCCGTCGCCGCAGCCGATGTCGAGGACGACGGCGGTGCGCGATGTGGCGGGGCCCAGGGCGTCGGCGAGCATCCGGGCCTGGCGCAGGCTGCGGGCGTCGCCGGACGCGACGGGGACGGACGGGTCCTCGTAGAAGTCCCGCAGGTCGCGGGGGGCGCTGCTCGTGGAGCTGGTGGAGCTGGTGGGCGCTGTCATGACGAGGTGCCCTCCTCCGTGGCGTGCAGATAGTGCTCGAAGAGGTCCCGCAGATGGGCCCCGTCCCCATGGCTGAGCAGCGTCTTCGACCAGCGCAGGGCGAGATGGAGGCGGCCCGCGGTGGACGCGGTGGTCACGGTCAGGCCGCGCGGAAGGCGGGCGGGCGCGGAGAACCAGACGGCGTACGCGCGTCCCGCGTCACCGAAGTCGAGCGGGTACGGCACGCGGCCGATGTTGCTGAGCAGCGTGGTGGAGGTCCAGGGCCCGGCGGCCCTGCGCAGCCCGCGGGTGAGGGCGGCCCGGACGGTGACGGGAAGCACGGGGGAGGTCAACAGGGCGGCTCCGTGGCCGAGTTGGGGCCGGGTGAGGGCCTTGAGGGCGCGGGTGCGCTCGGCGGTGCGCCGCAGCAGTGCGCCGATTTCCTCGGGTCCCCATTCCTTCCCGGTCAACTCGCCCGCACTGAAGGGGACTTCGACGAGCCGGGTGCCGTTGCCGATCGGCATCTCCATGTCGCGCGGCCGGTCGTCCACGGGCATCGTGATCCGGAACGGCCGGGGGCGCGAGCCGTGCTCCCGGTTCCAGTGCGCGATCATCAGCGCGGTCGCCACCATGAGCTGGTCGTTCACGGTGAAGGGCGAGCCCTTGGGCCGGTGCGGCACGGCAAGCTCCGCGACGAGCATGCCGTTGCCCGGGGACGGCTCGGGCGTCCCCTTGGACACCCGGGCGGGGGGCGCCCACCCGGAGGGCGTGTCGACCGGGGCCGGTTCCGCCTCGGGGGCGGGCGACGGGGCCGTACGCAACGGGGGAGGAGCGGCGGGTGAGTTGTCCTGGCCGCCGTACAGCTCGGCGGCGGTCGCGAGCACGCGGAGGCAGGCGGGGCCGTCGAGGGCGGTGTGGTTGATGGTGAGGAAGAGAACGCTGGGGGTGCTGTCCTCGGGGCGGCCGTCTGCCGCCTCGGAAGCGATCACCTCCATGCGGATCGGCGGCGACGCGCTCAGCGGCGGCGAGTCGGAGAGGGAACGTATGCGGGCCTTCTTCAGCGCGTCCCGCTCCGGCGGCGGGAACGTGACGACCTCGACGTCCGGTTCGGCCGTCAGTTCCCACTCGTAGCGGCGGCGGTACCAAGGCCCCGGCGCCTCCCGCATCAGGATGCGCGGGTGGCGGCGCAGGGCCTCGGTGAACGCGGCCTTCAGCCGGGCCGGGTCCGGGGTGCCCGGCAGGTGCACCTCGATGTGCACCGTCTCCGGCTCCTCCTCCTGGAGGCAGTGCCTTGCGACCTCGTCGACGACGGGGAACGGCACGCGTTTCGGCCGCCGTTCGGGTCCGTCCGCGTGACGTGCCGGCTGGTCGAGTGCGGTCATCGCTCTGTGTCCTCCCCCGGGCCTGCCGGGGCCGCGGTCCCCGCGAACCCGCCCGAAGCCTTCGGCCTGCGCCGCCTGAACCGTGTGGTGCGCTCGCCCGGCGGGGCGGGTTCCGGCTGGGCGGACGCGGGCCCCCGGGCGGAGATGGTCGAACTGGCGGCCTGCGGCTCGCCCTCCGACGACTCGCCTTCCGTTTCCGCACCGGCCCCCGGTCCGCTCTCCCCGCGCTTGCGGCGGGGCAGCGGCTGGGTGCCCAGGTCCCGGTCGGGGCCCAGCGGGAGGGGTCCCGTCGAGGGGTCCGGGGCCGGCGGGGGAGCCGCGGGCGGGGCGGCCTGGGGCGGCGGGCCCCATGGCGTCGCGCCGCCGCTGCCGGGGCCGCCGGGGGAGTCGGGGCCGCCAGGACCGTCAGGACCGGAAGGATCATCCGAACCCCCAGGCCCGGCAGCCGCAGCCGCAGGCACCGCACCCCCCGAAGCCGAGGAGCCCACACTCACCAGCGCCGCGAACAGCGCGATGATCGCCAGGAGTTGGGCCGCGGGACCGAACGCCCCCTCGTCCGAAGCGATCGGCTCGCCCGCACCGATGGCCGCCGCGATGCCCGCCCCGGCCATCGCCACGAAGGCGAGCGGCACGAGCAGCGCGTGGCGGCGCCAGGCGAGCAGGGCGAGCGCGGGCACGATCAGCGCGAACCAGCCCGCGATCACCGCGGCGACCAGCGTCAGCGCGACCGCGCCGAGGATGAGTCCGGGCGCGGGCGGCGCCGTGTCCGGGCCTTCCGGGTTCGGCTCGCGGCGCCGGATCAGGACCAGGGCGGCCAGGGCGAGCACGCCGACGCCACCGCCGATCAGGCCGATCTCGTAGACGCGCGAGGGCTCGTAGGTGAGCTTGACGGTGCCGCCCTCGCCCTTGGGGATCAGCCAGCCCTGCTGCCAGCCGTCGAGGCGTACCGACGAGAGCTCCTCGCCGTTCAGCGTCGCCTTCCAGCCGTCGTTGATGTTCTCGTACGTCGAGAGATACGAGGCCGCGCCCGAGCCGACCGACAGCTCGCGCCGGTCGCCGAGCCAGTCCTTGATGTCCAGGGAGCGGGACTTCCGGTCGATCGCGCCCGGCGTGCCCTGCGTCAGCGAGACGTCCATCAGGGTCAGCGGACCCGCGTCACCGGCCTCGACGGTGTGCTCGCCGGAGCCGAGCGACACATTGGTGTTCTCCTCGCCCCGGCTGCAGAGCGTCACCTCGACGGGACGCCGCTCCACCAGATCCCGTACCGAGCCCTTGGCGCTCGTCGCGTACAGCTTGCCGTCGACGGCGAGCTCCGGGCCCTTGCCGCAGGCGAGTTCGAAGGTCGCGGACGCCTCCGGCTGCGGGGTGCGGTACTTGTCCAGGGCCGGGACGTACACCTCGGTCAGGCCCACCGGAAGCTGCAACTCGGCGTCCGCCACCGGGTTGTGCACCGTCAGCGGCGCGGTCTCGGTGATCGTGATGGTCATCTCGTCCGTGGTGATCGGCGCGAAGCGCGCCACGCCGTTCTCGTCGACGCCCACGATCGCGGCGCCGTCCGGCGAGCTGATCTCGATCTTCTCGGGGCGCGTCGAGAGACCACCGGCAGCCGGAAGGACGATCTCGCCGACCGCCTGCTTGTCCGGCCACTTCAGATGGACGACCGGAGTGTCGCCGGCGATCCAGCCCGTCGTCAGGTCGCCGTCCGTCAGATTGCGCGGCGACAGACTTGAGCCGAGCCCCGACGTGGATTCTGCGGTGGCGATGATCTGGTCCTTCTGCTCGGGCGCCACCTGGTAGAGCAGCTTGTCGAGCTCCTTGCCCGGTACGGCGACCGCGCTCGCGGACACCTCGTAGTCGCCATCGGCGGGCGTCGTGAAGCGGCGGTGCAGGCCCGACTCGGTGTTCACCGGCGACAGCGCGCTCGGGTCCGACGAGCGGTGCATCGAGTACGTCGTCGCGTCGGCACCGACAGCGGTGTCCCTGGACGAGCCGCCGGTGTCCGACGGCATCTTCAGGAGCTTCGTCACCTTCACACCGGGCACGGTGATCTCGGAGAACCCGGCACCGGTGAGACCCGCGCGCCCGATCTGCGCGTCCAGGATCGTGATCTTCAGCCAACTCGACGCACCGGCGGGCGACTTGATCCGCTGCCGCATGCCGTCGGGCTGCAGGGTGCTGGTGGCGCTGCCCTGCTCGGTCTCCACCCGCACCTTGGTGGGCGCGGCCCGCACACCCTCCTGCGGCAGCGGGATGACCTTGATCGAGGAGGGGATCGACTCCTTGGACCGGAACTCGGCCTTGATCCACGAGCCCTTCGGCTTTCCGGGACTGCCCTCGGCCCAGGCCGTCCCGGGGTTCCCGTCGAAGGCGTTCACGGGGTCGTACTGCGGCAGATGGAAGAGCCAGTTGCCGTAGCTCGACGCGGTGACGGACTTCGCGCCGCGCAGCTGCGCCGTCGTCTGGTGCTCGATCCCGTCGGTGGGCAGGATCTGGTGCGGCTTCTTGCCCGCGTCCTGGAGGGCGTCGCTCGCGTTGCGTTCGCCCGGTCCGTACGTATAGGAGGTGTTGTTGTTGACCAGGCCGAAGCGGGTGTCCGCGCGGCGCAGTCCGTCACCGACCGCCTGGAGTCCGGGCGCCCCGATCCCGGGGTGGTTGTCGCCCGTCAGGACGGAGGGGCGGTCCCGCATCGAGGGGTCGGCGGAGAGCGGGAGCAGCGACTCGGGTCCGCCGCTCACCACGGCCGTGTTGGAGACCGCCTTGATCCCGGCCTGGCCGGGGCGTTCCGCGCCCGAGCCGGGGGCGTAGATCTCCACCGCGCGCTCGCGCGGATACAGGCCCTCGACCTGGAGCGGAGTGTCGTTGGGGATCTTCCCGCCGGTCTCGGTGGGACCGAAGCCGGTGACCCGCTCGAATCCCGACTCCTCCAGGGTCCGCTTCACCGTCGCGGTCGGCACGTTGCCGATCTGGTCGGGGTCGAGGTCATTGCGTACGACGACGTAGTACATCCCGGCGCGGGTCAAGTAGTCGCGCAGGCCAGGCACTTCACCGCCCGTGGCGAGCGCCTGCTCCACCGCGTCCATCGCGCGCCGGTTGCCGGGCGTGCCGAACGGGACGTAGTCGCGCTGGGCCCAGCGGGACTCGGCGAGCACGTCGAGGGGCTGGTCGATGGGCGAGCCCCAGGTGTAGATGCCGTGCGCGGTCGCGGGCACGACGAGCGCGCGGGAGTCGGGGGAGTACTTCTCCAGCCAGTCGGCCGTGGCCTGCCAGTAGTTGGGCAGCTTCTGGAACGAACCGGGCTGCAGGATCGACCCGTTGAGGTAGGGGAACGCGAGTCCGGGCAGGACGAGTACGGCGGCGATGAGCGGCGCGTATTTGCGGCCCTTCACCGGCCGCGCCCCGCGCGCCTGCGCGGCCACGCCCACCAGGTGCATCAGGCCGAAGACCAGCGCGAGCGCGAGGCCCGTCTGGAACTTGTAGATGTTGCGGAAGGGGACGAGCCCGCCGTTCAGCCAGCTCTGCACGGTCTCGTGGAAGGGCGCGCCGAACGCGCCGCCGTACCCGGCAAGGGTGACCAGGACGACCGAGAGCACGGTCAGGACGAGCCAGCGCCGCTCGGGCAGATCACGCCGGGCCAGGCCCGCGAGGCCGAGCGCGGCGGCGAGCGCCGAGCAGACGACGACGATCACGGAGGTGGCGACCGTCCATCCGGCGGGCAGCCAGGCCTCGCCGAAGTGCAGATAGGCGACCCAGTTGCCGGCGCCGCGCAGCGTCTCCGTGGCCGACATCGTGCCGGTCGTGGTGGCCGAATTCTCCACGTACGGAAGGAAGTTCTCGCCGTAGATGCCGAGCATCAGCAGCGGCACCACCCACCAGGCGGTCGCCAGGATCACTCCCGGAACCCACCAGGTGATCAGCTTCCGCTTGCGCGGTCCGTTCGGCCGGGAGAGGAGATAGAGGCCCACCGGGAGCAGGGACGCGAGCGTCGCCGCCGCGTTCACACCGCCCATGAAGGGGATGAGGAGCGCGGAGCGGCACGCTGCCAGACGCGCGCTGATCCGGTCGTTCGTCAGCGGAAGCAGCACCCACGGCAGCAACGCGCCGGGCAGCGCGGCCGCCGACGTCGACCCGACGACCACGGTGAACGTCGGCCACAGCGCGTACGCCACCGCGCCGAGCAGCCTGCTCGCACTGTTGCCGATCTTCAGCCGCTCGGCGAGCCGCAGCGCACCCCAGAACGCGACCGACACGATCAGCGAGAGCCAGAGCCGCTCCGCGAGCCACACCGGCAGCTGGACGAGCTTGGCCAGGCCGTAGAACGGCAGCATCGGCCAGGCGTAGCCGACGTACTGGTCCTGGATCCCGCCGAAGCCGCCCCGGTCGTGCCAGAGCTGGCCCAGATCGGAGAGGAACTGCCAGGGGTCGACGGCGACGCCGAGCTTGGTGTCGAACGTCATCCGCCCCGGTTTGACGGCGAGGAAGAGCACGAGCACAACGGCCCAGAACCCCAGCAGCCAGCGCTTGGAGCGTGGCCCCCGTTCGGGTTCCGGGGCGGCAGTCGTGGGGCGGACTGCCGCCGGGGGTGGGGCCTGGACCGTGGTCATGGACACCGCCTGAGGATGAGGAGGAGATTCCAGGTGGCGAACTCGCGCACGCCGGGCACCTTCGTGATGCCGCCGGCCAGGAACGGCCAGTAGCGGGACCGTGCGGACACGACGGAGACGTCGTCCCTGGCCCGCACCTGGCGCAGCGTGGGGCCGATGTGGTGGGCGAAGAGGTTCTCGCCGAGGGTGTGCTTGGCCTTCTTGCCGGTACGCCGCTCATAGCGGGCCCGGGCCCGGTCGGCGCCCAGGAAGTGCCAGGGCGCCCACTCGTGCCCGCCCCACGGCGAGTACCAGTTGGTGAACGAGACATAGATCAGACCGCCGGGCCTGGTCACCCGCACCATCTCGCTGAGGAACGTCTGCGGGTCGTCCACGTGCTCAAGGACGTTGGAGGAGAACGTGACGTCGGCGACGCCGTCCGCGAGCGGCAGCAGATAGCCGTCGGCGACGACCGAGCCCTCGGGGGGCTTGGCGCCGAGCTCCGCCGGGTCCGGTTCGAAGAGGAAACTCTGCGCGCCGCGCCGCCGGAACTCCTCGGTGAAGTAGCCACCGCCGCCGCCGACATCGACGACGATCCGGTCCCTGACCGTGCCGTACGCCTCGACCTGGTCGGCGGCGTCACGGGCGAGCAGCGTGTAGCACCGCTCGGGCTCCTGCTGCTCACGCAGGAAGGCCCGGAAGAGGGTCAGGGAACGGCGCAGCGAAGGGTCCTTCACGCGGACCCCTGGGAGGCGTGATGTGCGACCGCCTCTGCGGCGACCGTCTGGAACTCGCGTACGGAGTTGGCCCAGCGGAAGCTGGCGGCCCGCTCGCCGGCGGCCTTGCCGAAGGCCGTCCGCCGCTCGGCGCTCAGTGCGAGGGCGCACCAGGCGGCGGCGAAGGAACTCTCGCCGCGGGCGAGGAGCCCGGTGACGCCGTCCTCGATGGAGTCGCGGATGCCGGGTACGTCGAAGCCGACCGCGGGGGTGAACCGCGTGGCGGCCTCGGTGACGACCAGGCCCCAGCCCTCCACCGCCGACGGGTGCAGGAGCAGCCAGGCCTCGCAGAGCAGCCGGTGCTTCTCCGCCTCGGAGACATGGCCCTTGAACTCCACGCCGGGCCCCGCGAGCTGTTCGAGGCGGGCCCGTTCGGGACCGTCGCCGACGATCACGAGGCGGCCGCCGGTGACGGGTCTGACGCGCTCCCAGAGCCGCAGGAGCAGATCGATGCGCTTGTACTCGACGAGCCGTCCCATCGCGAGGAACAGCGGCTCGTCGGAGCGGGGATGGAGGGGGCCGGGTTCTTCGACCCCGTTGTGGACGATCCGTATTCGCTCCCGCTCCACGCCTATCGCGCGCAGGGCGGTGGCCGTCGACGGCGAGACGGCCACGAGCAGGTTGCCGCGCTGGGCTCCCGAGAGCGACCAGTGCTCGAGTCTTCGGCCGAGCCGGGCCGCGGGGGCGAGCGCGCCCTGGAAGCGCATCCCCCACAGGTCGGTGTGGACGTGGTTGACCAGGCACAGCGTGGGACCGCGGTGCCACAGCGGCGCCAGGTACGGCATGCCGTTGCAGACCTCGACAAGGAGGTCGCAGTCGCCGACCTGCCGGGCGAAGGCGGAGCGCGAGCGCAGATAGTGCCCGAGGTCGCCGCCCGCCGACACCACGCGGTAGTCGCGGAAGGCGGCAGGACCCCCGCACAGCAGGGTGACCTGATGGCCCAGCTTGCTCAGGCCGTCGGCCAGCCGGTCGACGAGCAGTTCGGACCCGCCCGCGGCCGGATTGCCGAGGTCGCGGCGGGCGAGGAAGACGATCCGGCGCGGCTGTGGGGGAGGCGCCGGAAGGCGCTGCGCGACCCGAGGGGTGGCGGCGCGCAGCGGGGATGGCACGTGCTGGGGCATGCGTGCTCCAACTCGTCAGGGTGCGGATCCGTGGGGGGTGGAACCGTTCGGTCAGGTGCGGGGGTGTTCAGGTGGTGCGGGGTCTTGCGGAGGTGCTGTGCTCGGTCTGTGCGGGGGCGGTGCGGGGACTGTGTTCGGGTGGGGTGGATAGTTTTCGCCGCCCTGTTCGACGCGGCTACTCACCGAAGTGATAATTTCCGGGGTTTCATTAGCTGACGTCTCATCACATCGTGGTGGGTTGCAGGGCGGTTGGGGACGTATCACTATTCGGACCGTCCGGCTCCGCTGCTGAACCCGGCCCTCCGGACCCATTTGCCCCGCTATTGGACCGCCGTCCCCTGATGACGAGCACGACTCCCGCGGCGGTGAGCAGCGCACCCAGCGCACCCGCACCCACGGGCAGCGTCGTGCCCACCAGCTTCAGCCGGCTGCTGTCGTCGTCGGCGAGGCCGACCTGCGTCTTCTGCGTCTTGGCCGTGAACGCGATGCGCTCGCTGTCGAGCAGCACCGTCGCGTCCTTGTCGGAGCCCGGCGCGCGCAGTGTCTTGCGGGGGCCGACCGCGGCGTAGATGATCCGGCCCGTGGTCTTGTCGGCCACCAGCTCCACGCCGTGGTTGGCGTACCACTCCTCGGCCAGCACATTGCTGCGCTTGGGCTGCCCGACCAGGCGCCCCGGCACGAGCCGGGTCCCGGTCTTGGCGGGCTTGACCTCGGCGGTGAAGCGGTAGCCCTCGTACCCCTGGATCTTCTTCGTGCCGCGGAAGGTCAGCGGGACGGTCGCACCCAGGGTGTTGTCCCACCAGACGTACGAGCGTTTCTCCACGTCGAAGGGGAACTTGAGGTAGGCCTCGCCCTCGAAGTACGGCTTCTCGCCGCAGCAGTGCACCGGCCTGTTGGTCTCCCGGTCGGTGACCCAGCGCTCCTGCGTGAACTGGAGCGAGTCGTGCGGGTCCGCGGCCGGCAGGGACTTGTCGGGATCGACCGACGTGACCACGTCCCAGACTGCGTGCTCTTTGGTGCTGTCCTCCACGTTGCCGCGTACCTGACGCGTGATCGTGAGGTTCTTGTTATGTACCGTCTTGATCTTGTCGGTGTCGAAATAACTGCCTTTGCCCTTGAAGACCGTAATGGTGTCGATGTCGACTGGCGTGCGTTTTGCCCGCGGCTCGACGTACCACGCGAGCAGCGGTGCCAGGACGAGCAGGAAGACGCCGAGTCCCAGGAGGACCAGCGAGAGGGGCGAGGCTGTGCGGCGCATCCGGCACTCCTGATGGCGGGGGCGAAGGTTACCGAGCCGTATGGGGCCGGAACGCTAGGCGGACCCTTGACTTTGTGTCAATGCATTGATGAGACTGTGCTCTCGCCGGGCGGGGCCGGTAAGGGACTGTGCGAACACCAGCCGTGCGACCAGGGTGGGGACGACCTCCAGCAGAGAGGCTGACCCTGACATGCACCGATTGCTCGCCGCAGGACTGACCGCCGTGGCCGCCGCCGCCCTCGCCGTGGCCGCCGCCTTCGGCATCGTCGCTGTCCTGAACGCGACCCCGGACCAGCCCAATACGCCCCTCGTGCACTACGAGCCGCCGCGCGGGGGCAGTGAGTGACCGTGCCCGTGAGCGAGAGCCAGGGTTCGCTGTCCGTCCGTTCCGCCTGGCGGGATGTCCCGCCGATGCTGGTACGGCAGTTCGCCGCGCTCGCCCTGGACGAGGTGCCCGCGCTGGCCCAGGACATCCTGCGGGAGATCCGCGCCGAGTACCCGGGGCTTCCCGTGGTCCTCGACGACTCGGGCGAGCCCATGGCGCTCATCGGCATCCGCCGCGCCCTCGAAGGCTTCGTCCAGCAGATCGCGGCCGGCGAGGGCAGGCCGTGCTATCCCCTGGAGGTCTTCCAGGAATTCGGCCGCGGCGAGGGCCTGCACGGCCGCAGCCTCGACTCGCTGCAGGCCATCTACCGGCTCGGCGTGCGCCTCGCCTGGCGCCGCCTCGCCGAGATCGGCCAGCAGATCGAGATCCCGCCGCCCGCCATGTACGAACTCGCCGAGTCGGGCTTCGAGTATCTCGACGGCCTGGTCGACCAGTCGGTACGCGGCTACGCCGAGGCCGCGGCCCGGCAGGCGGGCGAACGGCTGCGCCTGCAGAGGAAGTTGATGGAGCTGCTGCTCTCCGAGCGGCGCGGCGACCCCTGGACCGGGGCGCCTGCCGATTCCGCTTCCGCCGGTGGCCCGTACTCCGCTTCGGCACAGCCGGGCGGCGCCCTCGACGAACGGGCCGCCCGAGTCGGCTGGCAGCTGCCCGAACGCGTCGCCGTCGGCGTACTGCTCAGGCCCGCGCGGGAGGCCGTGGCGCCCGCCGTCGGGCAAGGCGTGCTGCTCGACATGGAGACCGAGCAGCCCCGCATGGTCATCCCGGATCCCGATGCCGCGGGCCGCCCCGAACTCCTTCGTCGCGCCATGGCGGGCTGGTCGGGCGCGATCGGCCCGCCCGTGGCACTGGCCGACGCCGCCAAGTCGCTGCGCTGGGCCCAGGCCGCCGTCCGCCTGATGGAGCGCGGCCTGCTGCCCTCCGGCGAGGTCCTGCACTGCACCGAGCACACCGAGGCCCTGGTCCTGCTGCAGCCCGAGGAGCTCATCGACGACCTGGCCCGGCGCTGCCTCGCACCCCTGGCCCACTGCGGTCCCGCACACGGCCGCCGCCTGGCCGAGACCCTCCTCGCCTGGCTGGAGACGCGTGGCGGTGCGCCCGAGGTGGCGGCGCGGCTCGGCGTCCACCCGCAGACGGTGCGCTACCGCCTGCGGCAGATCAGGGAACTGTGGGGCGACGAGGTGGACGACCCGGACCGCCGCTTCGAGCTGGAACTGGTCCTGAGGGCAAGGAGGTTGCGGGGAGAGCTGGGACCGGTGGGCCGATCGGCGGCGCGCGGGTAGCCTGCCGGGATGGACATAGCGGTACGCGCGCAGGCAGCACTCGGCGAGGGCCCCACGTGGGACGCCGCCGCCCGGCGGCTCATCTGGGTCGACATCCTGAGCTCACGCGTCCACACCTACGACCCGTCGACCGGGCACCGCTCCGTCATGGCCACCGAGCAGCACGTCGGCGCCGCCAAGCCCCGCGCCGGCGGCGGCCTGGTGGTCAACCTCCGGGACGGAGTGGGTCTTTACGACGCCGTGTCCGACGGTTCCGCTTTCCGGTGGCTGCACCGCGATGCCGTACCGGGCCGCCGGGGCAACGACGCGGCGGTCGCACCGGACGGCGCCCTCTGGGCGGGCACCATGTGCTACGACGAGACACCGGGCGCCGCCAACTTCATCCGTGTCACCGGCGACGGCACCGCCACCGAGGTGTTCGGCGACGTATCCGTGAGCAACGGCATCGGCTGGAGCCCCGACGGCCGCCACATGTACTACATCGACACCCCGACCCGGCGCATCGACGTACTGGACCTCGGCGACGACCAACTCCCGCGCTCCCGGCGCCCCTTGGCGGTCGTCGAGGACACCGCCGGATACCCCGACGGACTCACCGTCGACGCCGACGGCTGCGTCTGGGTCGCCCTGTGGGACGGCGCCGCCGTCCGCCGCTACACCCCGTCCGGCGACCTGGACCGGGTGATCGAACTCCCCGTGGCGCGCCCCACCGCGTGCGCGTTCGGCGGCACCGGTCTGCGGGACCTCTACATCACCAGCGCGCGCACGGGACTCGACGCGCCGCACCCGCTCTCCGGCTCGGTCCTTGTGGTGCCGGGCGCGGGCCAGGGCGTGGCACAGGCGGCGTTCGCCGGATAGCGGTGCTTTCAGGCCGGGTTGACCGAGTAGCACCACATCCACCTGGCGTTTTCCGCTGGAACATTCGATTCCGCACACAACCTTCACGGCAGCCGCTTCCTCTGTTCCCCGTGGCTCACCTAGCCTCCATGCCTCATGGACTACTGCCACCCGTGCCACAGGCACCTCAACGGCGCCCTGGCCTGCCCGGGATGCGGAACCCCGGCCGAAGCCTGCCGTGAGTACGCGGAGGCCGCCGCCGAGCAGGAAGCGGTGGACGGCCCCGAGGGTGTGTCCGACGTGGCGGCGCCGCGCGTCCGGGGCCGCCGCCGCAAGGAGCGCGGCCGCAAGGCGCACCGGCGCAGGCGCCGCAGGATCCTCCTTGCCACGGCCGGCCTCGCACTCGCCGCGGGCGGCCTGAGCCTGGCCGAGCTCGGCACCGAGGGCCCGTCCGACGACCCCACGGCGGCGTCCGCGCCGGACGGGGACGCGGGCGAGCGCCCTTCGGCACGGGAGTCGGCGGGCCGGGACGAGGAGACGGCGTACGAGGACGGGGCCACGGCGACCGCGTCGGCGACCCCCACGGCATCGGCGTCCGCGACCGACAAGGACGAGGCGGCGCGGAAGAAGAAGTCCGAGGAGGCCAAGGAGAGGGAGGCGGACAAGGCGGACGGCGGGGCCGATTCCCAGGCCCCGGTCACCAGCTCCGCACCGGACACCCCCGACACTCCGCAGACCACGCGCCCCGCGCCCCCGCCGACCTCGCAGAAGCCCGACCCGAAGCCGGAGCCGGCCCCGTCGGAGACGTGCGACCGGTTCCTGTGGTGGTGCACGTAGCGCAGGCTCAGTCCTCGCTCTCGCCGACCATCCTGCGCAGCAGCCCGCGCAACGACAGCCGCTCCTCGTGTGTGAGCTCGGCCAGCGGCTCGCGGGCGAAGCTCAGGGATTCGCGCAGGCTCCGTGCGACCCGCCGGCCCTCGTCCGTGGGGGCGGCCAGTTTCACCCGGCGGTCGGCCGGGTCGGGGCGCCGCTCGACCAGGCCGCGCGCCTCAAGGCGGTCGACGATCCCCGTGATGTTCGACGGCTCGCACTTCAGCTTCTGGGCTATGCGCCGCATCGGTACGGGTTCGAGCGAGAGAAGGCCGAGGACGCGCGCCTGCGCCCCGGTGAGGGCGTGCTTGCCCGCCGCCTCCTCGTACTCCTCGTGGTAGCGGGCCACGACCGTGCCGATCAGCTCGACGACTTCGAGCGTCAGGGGGTCGGTGCGCGGAGGGCGGGAGCTGCTGGTGGCCATGGCATCAGAGTACCCCGTTACTTGACATCATCAAATATATAGGCGCATGGTTGTTTCACCACCTGAAACATTCTCCGAGAGGCGCCCCGCATGTCCGTCACCCCCGAGTCCGCAGAGCTCCCCGCCGTCAGCCGCGAGTGGCACCTCGTCCGTCGCCCGCACGGCTGGCCGGTCCCGGAGGACTTCGCGCTGCGCGAGGCCCCCGTCACCGCCCCGGCCGACGGCGAGGTCCTGGTCCGCAACCTGCACTTCTCCGTGGACCCGTACATGCGCGGCCGCATGAACGACGTGAAGTCGTACACCCCGCCGTTCCAGCTGGACGAGCCCATGCAGGGCGGTGCGGTCGGCGAGGTCGTCGCGTCGAACGCCGAGGGCCTCGCGGTGGGCGATCACGTCCTGCACTTCGCGGGCTGGCGCGAGTACGCGACCTTCCCGGCCAAGCACGCCACCAAGGTGGACGGCAAGGCCGCGCCCCTCTCGGCGTACCTCGGTGTGCTCGGCATGACGGGCCTGACGGCGTACGCGGGCCTCTTCGAGGTCGCCTCCTTCAAGGAGGGCGACTCGGTGTTCGTGTCCGGCGCCGCCGGTGCCGTCGGCGCCCAGGTCGGCCAGATGGCCCGGCTCAAGGGCGCATCGCGGGTCGTCGGCTCGGCGGGCTCGGACGAGAAGGTGAAGCTCCTGGTGGAGGAGTACGGCTTCGACGCGGCGTTCAACTACAAGGACCCGCGCCCGGTGGCCGAGCAGCTGAAGGAGGTCGCCCCCGACGGGATCGACGTCTACTTCGACAACGTCGGCGGCGAGCACCTCGAGGCGGCCATCAGCCGGATGAACGTGCACGGCCGCGCCACCATCTGCGGCATGATCGCCGGCTACAACGACACCGAGCCGACACCGGGCCCGCGCAACATGGCCATGATCATCGGCAAGCGGCTCCGCCTGCAGGGCGTGCTCGTCGGCGACCACGCCGCGCTGCAGCCGCAGTTCGTCGCGGAGGTCGGCGGCTGGATCCGTTCCGGCGAGCTCAAGTACAACGAGACGTTCGTCGAGGGCGTCGAGAACGGCGTGGAGGCCTTCCTCGGCATGCTCCGCGGCGAGAACACGGGAAAGATGATCGTTTCCCTCGTCTGAGCCGCTGTGCTGGGCCTCCTGAGGCGGGCGACGGATGGCCGCCTTCCGGCATCCGATAAAGTCTTTCCAAAATGCCGCACTGTGGGCGCGCAGAGCGGCTCGTCTCAGGAGGAACCGGCACTTATGTCCATCCAGCAGATCGACGTCAAGTACACCGCCGTCGCCACCGCCGAGAACGGCCGTGACGGCCGCGTCGCCACCGACGACGGCAAGCTCGACGTCGTCGTCAACCCGCCGAAGGAGATGGGCGGCAGCGGCGCCGGCACCAACCCCGAGCAGCTCTTCGCGGCCGGCTACAGCGCCTGCTTCCAGGGCGCGCTCGGCGTGGTCGCCCGCAAGGCGAACGCCGACATCTCCGGCTCGACCGTGACCGCGAAGGTCGGCATCGGCCAGAACGAGGCCGGCGGCTTCGGCCTGGAGGTCGCGATCACCGCCTCCATACCGAACGTGGACGCGGCCACCGCGCAGTCCCTGATCGAGCAGGCCCACCAGGTGTGCCCGTACTCGAGCGCCACGCGCGGCAACATCAAGGTGGAGCTGGCGACCGCCTGACCCGCACCGCGCGTACGTGACGAGGGCCGCATCCCGAAGCAGGGGTGCGGCCCTCTGTCATGCGGTCCGGCAGGTCGGCGAGTGCCCCGGTCAGCCAGTGACCGCCGCCGTATGGATGGCCCGTACGAGACGCTCGTCCTCCGGGGGCGGTCCGCCGGGGAAGGGGAACCTGCGCCGCGTGTAGCCGTACGCGAGCCCGCTGCGCGGATCGGCGAACGCCTGCGAGCCGCCCACGCCCTTGTGCCCGATGGACCCCGCGCCGAGGAACGGGTACCCGGCTTCGGCGGTGTTCTGGAACCCCACCCCGAACGATTTATGGGCCTGCGACACCAGGTCGTACCCGTTGGAATGGATCTGCCCGAACTCGGCCACGGTGTCCGCCTTCAGGAGCGGCTCCCGCCCGTCGAGCCCGCCGACCGCCGCCGCGTACATCCCGGCGAGACCGCGCGCGGAGGCGACACCGCCGACGGAGGCGGGCCCCTTGGCGCGTACGAGGCGGGAGTTGGGGAGCGACTCCAGGTCGGTGGGCTGTGCACCGTTGCGGTTGAAGGCGATGGAGTTCAGGGTGTCCGGCTGCGGCGGCTGTGCGTCGAGGAAGGCGCGCTCCGTGGCCGACGGGATCATCGGCAGCACGGAGCGGAAGCGGGGCTCTTTTGCCTCGGGGAGGCCGAGGTGGAAGTCAAGACCGTAGGGGGCGCGGACACGCTCCTCGTAGATGTCCTGCAAGGTCCGCCCGGTGACCCGGAAGACGACTTCGCCGGCGAGCGCGCCGATGGAGAGCGCGTGATAGCCGAAGGCGGTACCGGGGCGCCAGTAGGGGCGCTGGGTCGCGAGGCGGGCGGCGATGGCGCGGTCGTCGGCGAGCTCCTCCGGAGTGAAGCCGGTGTCTGCGCCGACGATGCCCGCGCGGTGCGAGAGGAGTTCCCGGAGGGTGATGCCGCCCTTGCCCTCGGCGCTGAACTCCGGCCAGTAGTGGGCCACTTCCCTGTCGAGGTCGAGGACCCCGTCCTGCACGAGCAGGGCGGTCGTGAGATGGGCGGCGCCCTTGGTGGACGAATACACCCCGAAGAGCGTGTCACCGTCCGTGTCGGGCCCCACCCACAGGTCGACGACCTGCCTCCCCTTTACGTACGCGGCGAGCTGCGCGGCATGCTCGGGCTTCTCCCCGGCGAGGAGAGCGGCGAACTCGTCCCGTACGGCTTCGTATCCGGCTGCGGTGGTGCCGTGCACCTTGATCTCACGGGTCATGCACTCTTCTTCCCCAACCCGCCCCTTCCCGAAAGACCGCCGCTTCGCGGCGGATTCTTTCCCGCCCACCCACCCGATTGCCCGGCAGATGGCACTTTTGGCCCGTCCGGCGTTTGAGGACGAACTCGCCGAAGGCGGTGATCTACGGCCACCTCGCGGCCGGCGGAGCCGGAAAGTTCGGGAAGGGGCGGGGTTGGGGAAAGAACCGCCGGAGGCAGAGCCTCAGCCCACGCTCAGCAGCGCCCTCCCCAC